>CALMBD010000146.1 GCA_937861115.1 uncultured Bacteroidota bacterium
GGTAGACCTCCTCGTACTTCACGCTGCGCCACAGCCGCTCGACGAAGACGTTGTCACGCCAGCAGCCGCGCCCGTCCATGCTGATGCGGATATCGCGTTCAAGCAGTACGCCCGTGAAGCGTGGGGAAGTAAACTGGCTGCCCTGATCGGTGTTGAATATTTCTGGTTTGGCTCCGCCGGCAAGTGCATCCCGAAGGGTCTCAATACAGAAATCGGCATCCAGCGTATTAACTTGACAACGTTAAGTTATGAATAGTTTTTATATGATTTCTTTTTTTGCCTTGCCTGGGTCGCTTTTGCTCGATTGATGAGGTGTTCTAAGACCAAATCGACTGCCTGGCTTTTAGTCAAAACAGGTAAAGGGAAAGCGATTTTCAAAAGTTCTTTGACATTGGCAAGAGAAAGATCCGGTAGTTTTTGAATGTCTGGGAAGACATTTGTGAACTCCTCTTTCGGACTGACTTGCAGTCTTGTTCGATGTTATAGTCAGAAAGCGCAAAGGAAGTGGCTCCATCATGCTCTTTGCGTATCACCAAAGTTTCGGGGTGAAAGGTGTAACCCAGCGGGGAAATCTCTGATTTAGGCACTTTTTGCATACTCCACACCGGTAAAAATGCGTGCTCGTGTTCCAGCGCGCCCCGCTCGGCATCCCGACTCTTAAAAACCGCAAAGGGCAAATCCTTTACTATATCCTTGACAAGGGCACGCCTGGCATCGGCCTCTTGGCTCGGATCACTAAGCCAAACCTGTGTGTCAGAAGGAATACAGGCCATATAGTGTTTGCCATACTCACCAATCAGAAGGCGAAAAGACAAGTCTCTGCCATAAAGCGAATCAAAACCTACCTCGTCAAATGGCAAACCCTGGGTGACAGCGCGTAAAAAAAGTTCGCGCGCTATCTCCACTTTGCTCTTGAACCTACGTTCAGACGGTATGTGAAGCCGCTTCCACTCCTTCTTCAGCGGTGCTTCAAACCACTGTTTCGGCAGAAATAACTCCGCATCCGTTAACAACCAGTGCCCATCCCGGTAAAAACTACCCAACACCACAACCTGACCCATATCTACCTTGCCAGATCTGCCTATGTACTGCCGAGCAGCACCCGCCTTCTTCGGCCCGGAACATTCCTCTCCCGTTTCGTCGAAGTTCAATGTCCCGCCCCCTAAAAAAGACCTCGATTGAATATCTTCTTGTACCTGCTTGAATACAGCAGCGCTATCCCATGGAAAATCAGACATATATTGTTGTAAGTTTTGCCCTCCTTTATGATCTTCCCCGTTGATTTTCCGATCAATATTGGCGTACGTGCGTTTGCAATCCAACAACAAATAACCTTTGAGCATTTCAAAGCCATACTTGGACGTGTCATGCTTCGCCGGACGCAACAAATGCCGGTAACGGTTAAAAAAGTACACAACACGATCTGAAACCTCATCAATTATCGAGTCTTCCAGACCCCAAAAGTTTTTTGTCTTCCCATATTCAATTCTTTTTGAAACGCAAAATTAATAATTTTT
>CALMBD010000147.1 GCA_937861115.1 uncultured Bacteroidota bacterium
TTGTGGAGCTGGCGGGAGTCGAACCCGCGTCCGGACAAAGCGCCGAAACGCCTTCTACATGCTTATTTTCTGATTGGGTTTTCGAGTGCGGGTTGGTTCAGAAACAGACACATCCGCACCTTATCCTCTTGATTTCACCCTTCGGTCAAGGCATCCCGTCGGGCAATCCTGCATTGGTTTGATGCGCGGCGGCCTTTGTAGCAGGCATCAAGACAAAGAAAGAACGCTTGGCGTATCTTTCACGCGGCACAAAGGCTTTCTAATTCGCTTGAATTAGGCAGCCATGGCATACTGAGTGTTGCCAGTTGTTGTTCAGTCGTTATTTTTTACGGAGTAACCAACTATGCTCCGGCATGCTTACGAAACGACTACACTTTCCCGTCAATACCAGGCAGCCCCGTTTTTACCCGCCGAAGCCTTGGCAAAGGCGGGGTATCTTGTAATTTTTCGATTTCAATGGGTGTTTTGGCAACACCGGTATTTCAAAGAACAATGCAAAGGTAAACCAATTTCCGGTACCAAAAGTTTCAGCAGCCTCCGGTTTATTTTGCCTCCTGTAGACGTGTTAATCTCATCGCGTCACGTCGCTTTCGTCATGCGCTGCATGGATCGAAACGCCTACCTTCGCGCCGCAATATGAGTTACCTGACCAAATCTATGATCAAAATTGGAATTATCCGGGAGGGCAAAACCCCGCCCGACGCGCGGGTGCCGCTCACCCCGGAACAATGTGCGGAGGCCATGGTCGAACTGCCGGTGCGTATCGTCGTACAACCCTCGCCGGTTCGTTGTTTTAAGGACGCCGAATACCGGGAACACGGGGTGTCGATGCAGGAAGATCTCGCCGATTGCGACGTGCTGCTGGGCGTCAAGGAGGTGCCCGTCGACCTGCTTCTCCCCGGCAAAACCTACCTGTTTTTTTCCCACACCATGAAAAAACAGCCCCACAACCGCCGGTTGCTGCAGGCTATCCTCGACAACAATATCCGGCTTATCGACTACGAAGCGCTCACCGACGATGCCGGCAAACGGCTGATCGCCTACGGGTTCTACGCGGGTATCGTGGGGGCGCACAACGCCTTGTGGACCTGGGGACGGCGTACGGGACAGTTCACGCTGCCCCGGCTCAGTGAAAGCCACGACTATGCCGAGGTGCTGGCCATTTACGAAACGCTGCAATTGCCACCCCTGCGCATTGTGCTGACCGGAGGCGGCAGGGTAGCCACCGGCGCCGCCAAGAACCTGCGCGACATGGGCATTCGGGAAGTAACGCCGCAGGAGTACCTGCACGGCACGTTTAGCGAGGCCGTTTTTACCCGTATCCTGGCAAGCGACTACGCCAAACGTCGAGACGGACAGCCTTTCGACAAACAGCATTTCTACGCGCACGGCGATGCGTATGTCAGCGCCTTCGAGCCTTATTCCGGCAGCAGCGACATCCTGATCAACGGCATTTTTTACGATAAAAAATCGCCGGCGTTTTTTACTGTCGCCGATATGCAGCAGCCTGATTTCCGGATACAGGTCATCGCCGATATCACCTGCGATATCATGCCCGATTCGTCGGTGCCCTGCACCCTCCGGGCGAGCAAAATAGCCGACCCCGTTTACGGGTTCAACCCGGCGACCAACACCGAAACAGCGCCTTTTCAAACCGGCAGCATCGACGTGATGGCAATAGACAACCTGCCGTCCGAGTTGCCGCGTGATGCGTCGGCCTTTTTTGGCCGGCAGTTGCTCGAGCGAATACTGCCCGAATTGCTCCGGGGACGCGACAGCGCGGTCATCGGAAGGGGCATGATCGCAGAAAACGGGCGTCTCACCCAACAATTTGATTACCTGACTGATTATTTGGTCACAACTGTGTGAAGTTTTTGTAAAATTGTGTAGATTTTGATTTTTCCTTTCAGACATTTGCCAAAACGAAACATCGAAAAAACGTTAAATCAAGTCACACATGAAAATTCCACACTGGCTTATTCTCTTGCTGTTTGCGGGCTACACAGCGTGGTGCGTCAATTATTGGCATTGTCGTCAATGCCAATGCTGTGATGGCGCCGCGACTGAACAGGCTGCTGCCGAAACTACCGGTGTCCCATTGTTCCAATGGAATGCCGACCATCCGGTTCCGGATGCCAAGTTTCCCGACTGGAAAAAGGCAATGCTGAAATCAGGCGGGCAGGGCGACACCCTTGTTATCACAGGTTACTATCGCGCCAATGAAACCAACGGCGAGCAATTGGGGCTTGCCCGGGCTGCCGCGCTGCGCGACTGGATGAAACCCGATCTGCCCGAAAGCCGGGTCCGGATCGCTTCAAAACTGGTCGAAGATGATCTCGTAGAGGGTGGGGCGCCGAAGGAATCCGCCGGGTTCTCCTGGGTGAAAATGGTGCTGAAAAAAGAAGACAGCGCGATTATCGAATCGTACCACGATGTCATCCTGCTTTTCCCCTTCAACTCGACAGAGAAGGACCACGATCCCAAGGTGGATGCGTACCTGAAGCAAATGTGCATCGAACACAAGTCCAATGCCACTACGTTTGAAGTGGTCGGCCACACTGACGATGTGGGCAACGATGATGAGAACGTCAAACTGGGGCTTGCCCGCGCAAAATCCGTCGCCAAAATATTGATGGACAACGGCATAGCCGCCGATCGAATCAAAACGGACTCCAAAGGCGAATCCATGCCGGTCGCCGATAACAAAACGGACGACGGCCGTCACCAAAACCGTCGCGTTGTCATAACCGTCAACCGTTAACCATTCAAAACGAACGATATACCATGTTTTTCTCCTACATACTTCTGCACAATTCCACTTTCCAGCAGGACCTGCCCGTCGGTCTTATGCTCTGCATCATACCCTTTTTGCTGGGCTGGCTGTTTTCCTATATCTACCACAAGGTCAGCGCATTAAAGACGGAAAACGAAGCCCTGACCACCCGGGTGACCAGCCTTACCGCTGAAACAACCGATCTGCGCCTGAAACTCTCGCAGGCTGAAGCCGAAATCGAGGCGCTGAAAGGACAGCACCGCAAAGCGAAAGACGATCTGATGATGTGCGAAAGCGAAAGGAATGCCTTGCGTGAACAGGTTGCCAGCAAGGGCAGCAAGCCTGCCACGATTACTTTTGCCGGGAAAAAATTCAAGACAGACGACCTTCAAATTGTGGAAGGTATCGGCCCGAAGATTGCCGAACTCCTGCACAAGGCGGGTATCAAAACCTGGCTGCAACTTTCCGAAGCATCCCCCGACAAAATCAAGGACATCCTTGAAGGCGGCGGATCACAGTTCAATATCCACGATCCTTCTACCTGGCCCGCACAGGCTGCACTCGCCGACCAGAGCAACTGGGATGCGCTGAAAAAACTCCAGGACGAACTGTCTGGAGGGAAAGTATGAAATAAGTGATAAGTGGTAAGTGATAAGTGGTAAGTGATAAGTGATAAGTGATAAGTGTTGAGTAGCCTCCTCTTGATTACACTAAGTATGTAATCAAGAGGAGTTTTTTTGCAATCCTTTTTGTACAGAACCTTCAAGGCTGTTTGCAAATTGAGCATGAACAAGCCAGACTACAAAGCCGCGGTAGTTAGTGTAAAGTTCCGGCTCACTTATCACTCAACACTTATCACTTATCACTCAACACTCCCTCCTGCCCAGCGCAGCGCCGCTTCTGTTTTCCTGTATTCACCTGCCAGTTTGAGGTATTTAACCCGGGCGTCGAGCCAGCGTTGTTCGCGGGTGTTGATGAGGAAAACGGAACTTTCGCCGAAATTGAATTTTTCGTTTTCGGCATCCAGCAGCGCCCGGTAGTTTTCTGTAATATTTTGATAAAGCGTTAATTGTGCGCCGAGGTTGTCGACCTCATTGGCGTACTGTTGCACCTTGATGTCGATGCTTTGGCGTTTTTGCCGCAGTTCAAATTCCGTCTGGGCCAGTTTGATATCGGTAACCTGCAGGTCGCCGCGAGCCTTCCGATTGAGCAGGGGGTAACTGACGTTGACACCCCATTTGATATCGCTGGCCAATACGCCGGGCCCGTCGGGACCACCGGCGGGAAAGAAGTTTAGCCCGGCGCCCAGGATGTTATAGTTCAGGTCGAGTACCGGTTTCCGTTTTTCAACTTTCAATCGGCGTTCCGCCTCCAGGAAGCGCAGTTTGGCGTCGTACAGTCGCAATTCGGGGTGACTGGCACGCGCCTGTTGCAGGATGGCTTGCCTGTCGGGATTGAAAGCCGGCAACAACTCCTGCGTGCCCAGTTCCGGCACCGAAGGCAAATCCTCCGGTCGGACAGGTGCGCCGTCATCGTCCCAGAGAAAGCCGGAGACTGCGATGGCTGCGTTCCGGTAATCATTGCGGGCAAAATTGACGTCGAGTAACCTGTTTTGAACCTGGATAAACGTCTCCATCGTATCGATGGCGGGTTTATCGCCCTGGACATAGCTCTCCCGGATGGCCTGGTGCCGGTTGGTCGCCTGCTGCAAGGCTGCATTGTACACTTCCAGTTGATTGCCGGCAACCACCCAGGTCCAATAGGCTTTGGCGGCCTCCAGCAGCAGGTCATTGAGCAACGCGTCGCGTTCCGCCTGTCCCTGATCGATGCCAATACGTGCCTGTTTCAATGCCGTCCGGCGTTCGTCGGTCAGCAGCCCCTGTCCAAGCGTCCAGTTGAAGCCGAATGCCGTGAGCCCTTTGGTGGGTACGGTCAGTTCCGGGTTCAGGTAATCCCCCGTGGCATAATTGAGGGTGCTTTTTAATTCCAGACCGAGCCAGGTCGGCCACTTGATGCCCGCTTCGGTGTACTGGAAGTAGTTTTTGTCGTTGAAATTTTTTGCGGTGTAATCGCCGTAAACCTTCGGGTCAAAGCCGCCGCGCGCGCGCAACAGCATCGCCGCCGCCTGGTCGCGGTACAGATCTGCACTTTTGGCCAGTGGATGGTTCCGGAGCACCCGCGCCTTGAACGAAAGCCAGTCTGCAACGGCCTTTTCAGCCGACGGACCCGAAAGCGTATCTATTTGCTGGGCGGGCAGCAGGGTCGCATGCAACAGTATCCAAAGTATGGCAATTCCAGTAATAGGTCTGCTCATTAATAGCGGGATTCAGGTTTGCGCGCCGAAACGGCGTGCAACATTATTTTTTACTGTTGTCCGGGGTTTCTTTTCCCTCCTCCTTGTATAAATCGGGTGGAAATCCGTTAAAAATACGCCATAATTCGTATCCGAGCGGCACATCGTTGAGCAGCGCGATGCCTTTTGCACCGCCACCCATCTGAAGGGCATCGGGCCAGGGCGCATCCGTTTCATCGGGCGCCACCAGTACGCGAAACTTGCCGTTGGCGCTGATGTTCCGGTCTATGGCGACCACCGAGCCGCCAAAGGTGCCCAGCGAAACGCCCGGCCAGCCGCTGAAGAAAAAGGCCGGCCAGCCGTCGAACATAAACCGCACATGCCTGCCCGGACTGATCAGGGGCAGGTCGAGCGGTTTCACATACATTTCCACGGCCAGTTGGTAGTCGGCAGGTTGAATGCTCACCACTGGTGCGCCTTCTTTCACGATTTCGCCGATACCCGGGGTAATGGCCTTTACAATATAACCGTCCTGCGGCGCCACGATGTAGTAAAAAGTGCTGCGACGGGCGTAGTTGTCGCGTTCGATCCGCAATTTGTTGACCGAGGCCTGGGCGTCGAATTTCTCCGACAGCGTGCTGAACCGGTCGCTTTGCGTCTTGGCGATCTTGTTGGCATATTCGTTTTGGGTAAGCCTGAGTTCGGTCCGGTAAATATCCAGTTCCTGCCGGCTGGTTTCGTAGTTGTTTCTTGCGGCGACGATTTTGGTTTCCGCTTCCTGCAACTTAAGGCGTTTTTCTTCAAACTCCGTGAGCGATTTTATCCCCTTGTCGTACAGGTTTTTGGTGCCGGAATACTGCCGTTGCGCCACTTGCAGGTCGATCCCTGCCTGCAGCACTTTGATGCTGTCGCTTTCCACCTTGAGTTTGCCCTGTGCGATCTTGTTGTGTATCTGGCTGATTTTGCTTTCCAGTTCCCGGCGCATGGCATCCATCTGGGTTTCGAGGGCTCCGACTTTACCCGAATAGGATTCAATGGCGCCTTGTTTGGCGTTGACCTGATTGCCGACGCGGTCGACGAGTTGGGGATCGAAATAATCGGATTTTACCTCTGAAAGATACACGATGGTATCGCCTTTTTTTACAGACTGGCCCTCGGTTACGTACCAGTGTTCAATCCGCCCGGAAATAGTGGCGTGTATGGTCTGCGGGCGCTGTTCGGGCCGCAGGGTGGTCACTTTTCCGTCGGCGTGGATGTTTTGCGTCCAGGGCAGGAACATGAAAAAGACAAACAGGCCAAGCAGTACCAGCAGCAGTTTTCTGAAGGAAAAATGCCATTTGGCCAGCGTGGTTTTTGCCGGGGACTGCAATCCGACAAGGTCTTTTTCGCAGTGAACGATGTTTTCAGAAATGTTCAGCATGTTGCAGTGTTATATGATAAAGGCATCTGCCCGGGATGCCGTAAATCAGTTGTTGTTAGGTGTATTGGAAGATCCGTTTTCTCCGATGGTTCTGAAGATTCGTTTATAGTGATCCGTTTTTTGTACATCGAGAAAACTGCCGTCGAACACAATCTGTCCTTCCTTCAGCACCACGATGCGGTCGCACATGGAAGCCATAAGTTGATCCGTCGTCACGCAGACCATTGTCCAGGGGTTGCCGCGTTCGGTGAGCAGTTTGGCGATGCGCAGGCGGTCGTTGAAGTTGAGGTTGCCGTGGGGCTCCTCCAGGGCGAGTAATTTGGGATTCGGAGCGATAGCACGGGCGACCAGCAACTTGGTGATCACGCTGCGCGGGATGTTTTTACCCCCCGGCAGCAATTCGGTTTCGAGTCCCTGCGGCGATTGGCGGATAAACTCACCAAGCCCGACATCCTCTGTGACCTGCAGCAGGCGCTGGAGGGTAATGTGTTCGTTACCCAGGGTGATATTTTCCCGGATACTACCCTTGAATACGTCTTCCTGGGAGGTAAGGTCGCCGATATGCTCCCGCAGGCTGCGCAGGTTGATGTTTTGTTTGGGCAGTCCGTTGAAATACAACGAACCCGTAAAGTCACGCTTGACGACCGATATGATCTGAAGCAGGGTGCTCTTGCCAGAGCCGTCGTATCCGGCAACAGCCAGTTTTTCTCCGTAGGCAATGCGAAGGTTGATGTCCTTCAACACCGGTGTAGTTCCGTCGTCGTACTGATACGACAAGTTGCGAAACTCCACCTCAAGCGGTCCTTCCGAGCAGAATTCTTCCACCCGGATACCGTCTTCCCGTTCGAGGGGCAGGTCGCCGACCTGACCGAGTTTTTCGATGGCAGTCAGCACGTCGTAACCTGTTTCGTGGAGCAGGATGAGTTTTTCAACAGACTCAATTACAAACAACACGAGAATCTCGGAAGCGACAAATTGCCCGATATTCATCTGGTTGTCCATGACGAGCAGACTGCCGAGCACCAGAAAACCGCACAACACCAATACCCGGAAGGCGACGCTGCCGGCAAACTGGGTGACGAGGATGCGCCAGTGTTTGGCGCGGGCGTCGAGGTAATCAACTGTCATGTCATCGGCGCGCAGCAAGGGCAGCCTGTTCTCTCCGGCCAGTTTGAAGGTGGTGGCTACACGCCCCACTTCCTCCAGCCAAAAGGCGAGTTTGTACTTGTATTTGGATTCTTTCAGGCTGGTTTGCAGTCCTTTCGGGGCAGTCAGGGAAAACAGGATGGCGAGCATGCCGATGAGGATCAGCGAAAAAAGCACGAACGCCGGGTGATAAAACGACAACAACAGCAAGCTGAAAATGATCTGCAGGATGGCAGTGCTGCCGTCGATCAACAGCTTGGGCAGCCCTTTCTGGAGGGTCAGGGTGTCGAAAAAGCGATTGACCAGTTCCGGCAAGTGCTCCTTGCGCAGGGCCTCAAGGTTGAGTCGTGGTATGCGCACCGCAAATTCAACGGCAGCGTCGGCAAATATCCTGCGCTGCATGAACTCCATGATCGACAACTGCATCAACCGGAGCAGGCCGACCATTAAAGCGCCAAGGCTGACAAACAAGACCAGCACAACCCAGGATGCCGAAATGGCTCCGCCGGCAATCAAACTTATAATCGCCTGAATACCAAGCGGCAATGACAGGTTAATCAACCCGGCAACAACGGCATACAGGATAATGTAGCGGATTTCCCGCCGGTATTGTGCCAGCAACCGGAGCAGGCGTTGAGCAGGAGATAAGGGCTGTATATTGATTTCGGGCATGGTCCTTTTATTGTGTCCTCCCAAACGGGAATAGTATTAATTTGTTTAAAAGTAATACTATTATTTTCATTAAATTCAAGAACTATCAGGCATTCCGTCCGCCGGACACAAATGCCTTTATAATTTTGCCCTCAAAATTAAACAACTTTGATACTTCAGGAGCGATTAGACTTACTGGCCGAACTCGGTCATTACCTGCGCAATGGCGGGGACGAGGACCTGGATACCGCAATTCGCCTGGCTTGTGCCGAAAACGGCTGGTTTACGGAAGAAAGCATACGGAAATCAACGGCGGCTATTGCAACGGCATTTCTGGGCAGGGAAAAACTGGAGGCATGGGCAAAGCAGTATGCCATCACCGACACACCGTTCCCGGCCAAGACGATCGGGCTCGTCATGGCGGGAAATATTCCGCTTGTGGGATTTCACGACTGGCTATGCGTTTTTGTGTCGGGGTATCGGGCAAAAGTCAAACTGTCGGACAAAGACAAACGGCTGCTGCCGCTGTTGATAAAAAAGATGGGCGGCTGGGAACACGAGTCATGGGCTTATACAGCGTTTCTTGCCGAAGGCGAGCCATTGAAGGATTTCGACGCTGTAATCGCCACCGGCAGCAACAACTCGGCCCGCTATTTTGAACAGTATTTTGGCAAATACCCCCATATCATACGTCGAAACCGCAACAGTGTGGCAGTATTGACAGGTCTGGAATCCGTCGCAGACCTGTATGCACTTGGAAATGATATTTTTACCTATTACGGACTGGGATGTCGCAACGTCACCAAATTGTACGTGCCGCACGGATATCATTTTGACGCCTTGCTTGAGGCGCTGCACGAGTACAGGGAGATCATCCACCACCACAAGTACAAGAATAACTTCGATTACAATTTTACCCTTTGCATCATGAACAAGATGCCGCACCTGAACAACGGCTGCCTGCTGCTGCTGGAAGACCCGGCTTTGCAGGCGCGCATCGCGACGGTGCACTACGAATACTACGACGAGTTGTTCGATCTGGATGCGCTGCTGGAAGCAAAAGCGACGGAAATTCAGTGCGTTGTGGGGAATATAAAACTCCGCAGCCTTCCGGTGCTGCCCTTTGGTACAACCCAGGAGCCCGGGCTGTCCGACTATGCAGACGGCGTGGATGTAATGGATTTTCTCACCAAATTATGACCTGTTGAACCATGCGATTCGATATCATCAGTGTATTGCCGGAATTGTTGGAAAGCCCGCTCAACCACTCTATTATGAAGCGGGCAAAAGACAAGGGCCTGCTGGAGGTGTTTGTCCACCAGCTGCGCGATTACGCGACCGGGAAGCACCGGCAGGTCGACGACTACCAGTTCGGCGGCGGAGCAGGCATGGTGATGAAACCCGAACCCCTCGCAGCCTGTATCCGTAAATTGCAGGCGGAACGCAACTACGATGAGATCATTTATACCTCTCCTGACGGGGTACGGCTCGATCAGGCACTGTGCAACCGCTTGTCACTCAAAGAAAACCTGCTCGTTATTTGTGGTCATTACAAAGGTGTCGACGAGCGGATCCGCGAAGAATTTGTGACGCTGGAGGTCAGTATCGGCGATTACGTCCTGTCCGGTGGCGAACTGGCCGCTGCTGTAATGGTGGACTCGATCGGCAGGCTTATTCCGGGAGTACTGAACGACGAGACCTCGGCGCTGTTCGACAGTTTTCAGGACGATCTGCTGGCGCCGCCGGTGTACACGCGCCCTGCTGAGTGGGAGGGTAGGGTAGTACCCGAAGTACTGCTTTCCGGCAACGATAAACTGATCGACGAATGGCGGCACGAACAGAGTCTGGAGCGCACCAAAGCCCGTCGTCCCGATCTTTGGGACAAGTTTGTGCATTCGCATTAAGGGCCCGATAAAAATAGACACAAAATATTTTACAACAAACACAAATAGTTTTATATTTGCAGTCTAAACTGCAAACTGAACTATGCATCTGTGTCCAAATTGCGCCGCTGAGATCATCCCGGGTGCGAAGTTCTGCCACCGCTGCGGAGACAATATTATTGAAAAAACCAAGCCCTGTCCGGCCTGCCATGGTCAAAGTCCGCTGGCGTCCGTTTTTTGCCACCATTGCGGCTTCCATTTCAACGGTCGCCCGGCATCCGACAGCCTGTACGAACCGATGTATGCACTTGATTTTGATCCGGATACGATAGCAGATCAGGTAAAAGCGCTGTTTTTCGGCAGTTTGCGCAAACGAATTGAAGAAGAGCACGACATCACCCGATACAGCGATTATGTGGAGCGTTTTTACCGTTCCAAATTCCGGGAAATATACGACGTACGCGCCGAGCAGATCGCCGAGGACGCCATGATCCAATGGGAGCGTTTCGGCCGGGAGGGTTTCCCCGATATTGACCGGCGCATCAATCTGGCATTTGAGGGATTGCTGGACTATTTCATCATCCAGTTTTGTCCCGACCTGAACGGGCTGATCCTGCCTTCCGCCATCCTGAAATACGAAAAAGTACAGTCGGGAAAAACAGACCTCTGGCAAATGATCCGCGATTTTCTGGATTTCAGCAGGGAAGACGAGGTATTCTATTTCGACTTTATATCGATGCACAAGGAGTTGCTCGAAAATATCTGCAAGTCCTTTCTGTTTGCAGAGCGGCGGGAGAAAATATGGTTCATTTGTGATCTTTCGCTGAAGAAGAACGGCAAGGAAGGGTTCGCGATGACCGACCGCGGTCTCTATTGGCGCGCGCCGTTCGACAAGCCCCGCAGGGTTTATTACAGCGATATCCGGGAGATCAAAAAGGACAAAAACTGGCTGACGATCAACGGGCATTTTTTCAACGCCAACCCTTCGCTCAACCTGAAAATGTGCAAACTATTGAAAAAACTGCGCGGCTGGCGCCCGGCAACGGCCGTTTCCGCCTGAGAACGGACATCATCGAAACTTTTTAAAATTTTCCGTTGTTCAGAATTTGTCTTTTATCCCAAGCGGTATCTATCTTTGCAGCCGCAAAAACGGAGGTTGTAGCTCAGTCGGTTAGAGCGTCGGATTGTGGTTCCGAAGGTCGGGGGTTCGAGCCCCCTCATCCTCCCACCAAAAAAGAACGGGCATGCCAATCGGCATGCCCGTTCGCATTTTATGTCTTCACGACGTGTTATTTTGCCTTGACAAAGCCTTTCAGCAACACGCTCGACTCGTTCGGATAAGTGTTGGCAGTGATATAGATCATTTTTCTTTGCTGGTTCATCTTGCCTTCCGTGTTGAATTTGGCCGTGACCACACCGGTACCGCCCGGCGGCACTGGCTCCTCCGGGTACTCCGGAATGGTACAGCCGCACGATGAACGCGCTTTAATAATGGTCAACGGAACCTTGCCTGTATTGGTAAACTTGAACTGATGTGTCACAATGTCGCCTTCATTGGCTTCGCCGAAGTCAAATTCTTTTTCTTCAAAGGCAATACGCGCCAGTTGGCTGGTATCGGTAGGCATATCTGCGCTGACCGGGTTGCGCACCAGATCGGCATTGGAGCCGCCGCGAATTTCTTTGACACCGTCGGCACTGTTGTCATTCCGGCAGGCCGAAAAGACTGCGACTGCAAGCAGGAATAGAAAATATCTGTTCATCTTTGATGTGTTTATTTTTGATGTGCGGCAAAAGTACAACACTTCGTTTTTAAGCGTAAATCACCGCAGTCACAATAAAAAGTGAATGACCAAACACCTGTTCCTCATCGGATTTATGGGTTCCGGGAAATCGCATTGGGGCGAAAGGATATCTGCGAGGACAGGCGTTCCCTTTCTTGACCTCGACGCTCATATAGAAGCGGGTGAAGGAATCGATATCCCGGAAATATTTGCCCGGCAAGGCGAGTCCGGATTTCGTGATCTGGAGCGCATGTACCTGCGCCGCGTTGCCGGAATGCCGGCCTCCCTTGTTGCACTGGGCGGCGGAACACCCTGTTTTTTCGATAACCAGTCGATAATAGAAGCATCCGGGACATCTGTTTACCTTAAAACGACACCCGAGGTGTTGATCTCCAGACTGGAAACCGAGGCTGAACGACGGCCGCTTCTGGCGCCACTTGACCGAAAAGCCCTGCATGTCTTTGTTCGCGAACGCCTGGCCGCGCGCGAATCCTGTTATCTGAAGGCAGATGTCGTGCTCGATATGGCACAGGACGATATTATAATCATGGAGCGGCTGGAAGACCTTATCCGCCGGAATAAATAAGTTTGCCGTCGCCGGAATCACTCATTTTTCCTTCATCCATCAGATACGTGATCACCTGAGCCACCGTTTCGTGGCGCTTGAGCGCAAAAGCATGTAGGATTTCTTCAAAGGTCAACGGCCCTTCGCGCAGCACCTCCCTGATCTTGCGCTCGTAGGATTCAAAGACCTGCGAATGAAGATCACTCTTGTTTCTGCCGGTACATACATCGCAGATACCGCAGGCGGGGCTATCCGGTTCGCCGAAATAGGCTACCAGTTGCTGGCTCCTGCATTGCCGCGTTTCGGCGTACCGGATGGCCTGTTCAAGCCTTTCTTCGGCCCGTTTTTTCCTGAAGTTGAATTTTTCAAAGTCGATGCTGAGGTGTTCTGCAGCAACGCGCTCCTGAGTGAAGGTGAGTTGCGGCTTGTCCTTGCGTTGCTCATACACCAGTATCTCTTCCTGATGTGCTGCCGTCAATACCTGACGCACGGCATCCACCGGTATTTTGGCAAAACCGGCAATCGTCGGTTCGCTGATCTCGCAGAAATTGGAGTTGATACCCGGATAAGCCCGTAACAGTACCTTTACAACCTTGTCCGCCTGGCGATTGCGAATCTGATAGTCATAAATGGTTTCCCGGTCAGCCTGGATGTACACCCGAGAGGCAGTAGAAGCTGCATCGCTCATCGCGATCCAGCCCTCCTGCTCGAGCAGGCGTAGCGCTGCGTGGGCTGGCGCCGTTTCCAGTTTAAAGGTGCTG
>CALMBD010000148.1 GCA_937861115.1 uncultured Bacteroidota bacterium
CTTCCGGGTATCGGGCCGGTACCGCCGCCTTCAGGCGGCGATTTATTTATTTACCGCCCATGAAGGGTTCATTTTGATGCGCCGCCTGAAGGCGGCGGTACCCTGGGTGTTTTATTGAACTGCGCGAACGAACGCGTCAATTTTGTCTTTATCGAGTTTGCGCTTCAACACGTCTGCTTCGCCCCGGCTCTTGAACTTACCCACGCTGATGGAAAAATAGGGAGAATTCGGGAAACGCACAATTTGGGCGCTCGAGTATCCGGCCTTGTGCAGTACATTCAACTGGCTTTGCGCCCTGTTTTCCATCAGGAAAGAGCCTGCCACTACGTGATACGAATCGCGGTCGCCACTGCTGATCGTTACAGTTCCAGCCGCAGGAGGAGCCATATTTACTTTATCGTCCGGCTTCTTTTCAGGGCTTGCGCTGTTGATCTGCCCGTCGACATATACCATAGCGGCTCCCTGTACACCTGCCAGTATCCGGACTTCCGTTCTGCGGTTGCGGGCATGTTCCTGTTCCGTGCAGGTGACGCCGTCGCGGCATTTATTGCGGGGTTCGCTTTCTCCGTATCCCACCGGGCGAAGGCGCGAACGGTCGACGCCTTCAGAAGCAAGGTAATCGACTACGCCATTGGCGCGGCGCTGGCTGAGTTGCTGGTTGTAGGTGTCGTTGCCCCGGCAGTCGGTATGACTGGCCAGTTCGACCTTGATGCTCGGGTGTTGCTTCATCAGCGCGACCATGAGATCCAGGTCCTTGCGGGCATCCGGGCGCAGGGTAGCGTCGTTAAAGTTGTAGTAGATATTGGGCAATTCGATCACGGAACCCGGAAGCAGCGGGGCGACTGAAATATTCTGCATGGTCAACTGGTTGGGCAGCCAGCCTTCCGTATCAATCTCAGTGCTTCCGATAATCCGACCGGCCTGAAACAGATCCAGTTTATATTTAGTGTTCGGGCTCAGGTAGTGATCCACCATGCCATTGGCATCTGTAACGACTGTATCCTTAGCGCCTGTAGTCTTGTTGGTCAGCACCATAACGGCACCGGCAAGCGGAGCATTGGTTACATAGTTGAATACCGATGGATTCCATTGCAGTTTATTGCCGGTTGGTGTTTTTTCGAGTTGGATAGCCACCTCATTGCCCGGCTTGGACATCTGCACCCTGATCTGTTTCGTTTGATATCCCTTTTTAGAGACGCTGATCGCGTAGTTACCGGGTTTGACCTCTGTCAGGAAGCGTCCTTTGGAGTCCGTCTCGCCATTGATCCCTTTATCCGGGGGCATAGCCTTCATTACATCCTGTCCGTTGATATTCTGGATAGTGATCATATTGCCATCTTCATCCCGACCGATCACATTATTGGCGTCGTAATTCAGCAGTTGAACTGCGGCAAGGCTGATGGGGGCGCCGGAAGACTTATCCGTAACAAGAATTTTCACATCCAGATCACGGTCGGGCACGCGTTTATTCTGGAGCAGATAATCGTCCAGGTTCCCATTCTCGGTATGAAAACTGAAAACATCATCTGCACCCGCTCCGCCGTTGCCGCTGGTCGAATAGTAACCATTGATCTTGTTCAGGTCGACAATCAGTCCGAAATCATCACCCGGTGTATTAAAAGGAGCACCCATGTTGATGGGTTTAGTCCACTGCGTGCCTTCGGGAATGACATAATACAAATCGAGGCCGCCCATGCCGCCACTGAGTCCGTCTGAAGCATAATACAGCGTATTATCGGCATGAATAAACGGGAATGCCTCGTTGCCGGAGGTATTGACGCCGGGACCAAGATTCACCGGTTCGCTCCACGACTCTCCGACGCGATAGGACACGTATATATCCATACCACCCGACCCGCCGGGGCGATTGGAGGCAAAGAACAGTTTATCGCCGTCGATGCTGATCACCGGATGGCAATCTGCGTAGCCTTCATCATTCACCTGAAAAACGGGCGTGGGTGTGCTCCATACCCCTCCTTCCTTTTTGGAAGTGAAAATACGCATCATCAGGTTGCCGTCTTTGCTCAGTTTCTCGCGGCCATCGACAATAATGTTCCGGGAGATATAAATGACTTCGGCGGTGCGGTCGAAGCAAACCGGGCCTTCATTATATTCGGAAGAAATTTCTTTCGAAAAGGGCTCGGCAGAGGCCAACGCGCCATCCGAATCGCGTCTGGCACGAAGGATAGACGTATAGGGCTGCTTGTTTTTATCGGTCAGTTTTTTTAATCCGGCGTTGTTGGTAGAAATGAACACGATGCCATCTTCATAAAACGTCGGGCTGAATTCCAGTCCTTTCGTGTTGATGGCGCTTTCGTTTTTCACCTCTACGGTAACCGGTTCGGTTTCCGACTGGGCCGATAAGTAGCCGAAGGTCAGACCAAAGGCTATTACAGATAGTATATGCTTACGGGCTTTCATGATTCCCATGATTTTTGAGAAATTTGATTACTGCTGATTGCGTGCCAAAGAATTAAATGGATATCAGAGGAAAAAACGGGGGCTGAATACGTTTTTCTTCTTGCTTTTTTTCAGATCTGCCTGCAGCAGCAATTCGATCGAGCCACCATTGTAATCCTTCAGATCGGAAAGGGTAAAGTCATATGAAGCGCCTACTCCTACCTGCGGTGTGGCTTGCCAGAAAACCAGCAAATCGACTGATTCGCCAGGGCCGTTACCGCCAAGGCGATAGGAAATACCGGCAGTTACTTTTTGACGGATATCCAGATTGACATTCAGGTCGGCATCAACCGGCGCGTTGCTTACATATTTGATCAACACGGCCGGCATGAGGTTGATATCTTCACTAAGCGGAAAAATACCGCCTGCCACGCCGTAAAAATGCCTGTATTCCTTTGCAGAAACCGGGTTCAACGCCGAGTTCAGGCCGATAGCATTGGAGTAGATACGAGGTACTGAAAAGCCGGCAAAATATCTTTCCATAAAAATGCCGTATATCCCTGCGCCTACGTTTCCATAAAAATCATTGACCCGCTGGTTGTCGAGCGAGGGATCGCCGATAGCAAAGGGCTGTGCATCGTCGAAAGCCATACCCAATGAGCGCAGAGAACCCTGGATGCCTACACGCAACGATACGTTTTCCATGGCCACCAGGTCGTAGGAATAGGCAACCGAAGCGTGAAAGTCGCGTTGCAAACCTATTTTAAGGTAGGAAAGCGTGGCGCCGATACCAACGCGCGGCGTGAGAAACGGCGAGTTAAAACTCAACAGGCCCGACTGAGGCGCTCCGTCAAATCCAAGCCACTGGCTGCGAAAAATACCGGTAAGGGTAGGTGTGCCCCGGGCGCCGGCATAGGCAGGGTTGTACAGCAATTTATTGTACATGAACTGCGTATACTGATGGTCCTGCTGGGCATTGAGCCGGATACCGGCTGCAACTATAATGAGTAAGAATAAGAGTTTTTTCATCTGAACTGATATGTTTAGAAGGTTGAGAAGGGTTGAGCGGATGAGGAAGGCTGAGCGAAGGTAAAAACCCAGCCTTCCTTTCCATGCTCAACTGCACGGTCAACGGAATATTTCCACAAAACCTTTAATGACCGGTTCGTTGGCGCCCGGTCTGAAAATGTAGAAGTATACGCCATCGGGCAGGTCTTTGCCGGGTTCGCCGTTGAGTGTACCCTCCCATCGTTTGGCAGGGTCGTTGTTGTCGTACCCTTCCATTTCATATACCTTATCACCCCACTGGTTGAAGATCACGATCGAGTTGTCGCGATACAGGCCGGAATTCAGACAGGGAATTTCGAGCCAGTCGTTTGCCACATCGCCGTTCGGTGTGATGATATTGGGAATAAAGGAGCAACTTTCATTGCTTACCACCCTGATGGTGACAAGTGCCATATCGCACAGATCGGGGCACGATTTGGAACAAACCTCATACAGGAAGGAATATACCCCACCCTCTTCAGGCGCCTCGAAAGAAAAAGTCCCGTTGCCGAGGTTGGTCAGGCCATTCAAATCACCCACCTCTGTGATGCTGTAATCGGAAAATGGCACCAGGATGTCGTTATCCAGGATGTTGAACGTGTCCGTCGTTCCGGGATCGATAAAGAGGCCCGTGTCGTCGACTGCATCCGGCGCGCTGGCCAGGTTCACCGTAACCGAACCTGCCGGAATCTGGCAGCCATTGATGGTTGCAGAGGCGGTATAAACCCCCTCGTTGGCTTCAGCGAAGCTCGGGATCAATATCTGGTTGGTCGTCGGGAATTGCCCCTGCGGACCGGTCCAGGTATATGTTGCACCGGGCAACGAGGTGGCCGTAATGATCACGGTATCATTCAGGCAGCCCAATTGCGGAACAGCAGTCAATATCAATTCAGGGAATCCCTGCACCTCAATTGCGACCGAACAGGGCGTGGTATTGCCCGACGAGTCGACAGCCGTAAAGATCAGAGTGTCCAGGCCAATAGCCATAACACTGCCCGGCGCCATGCCGGCCGTCTGGGTGTATGATTCCAGTCCGCAATTATCAAATGCCGGCGGTTGGTCGAATTCCAGCATTACACCGGTACATCCGCTTACCAATTCCACACTGAACAGGAACTCGTCTGGGTCGGAGATGATGCTGCCGCCTATGCTGACAACAACGGGGCCATCCGGGCAAGTGACCTGCGGCGATTCGTTATCCACCACCATAATAGTGAACGAAGCACTGACAGACATACCCAAAGAATCGACGGCAGTATAGGTCACTGTGGTTGTACCAAGGTTGAAGGTATCGCCAGGCGCATAGTTGGAAAACAGGGTATCCACCGCACACAAGCCCACCGGTGTAGGCGGCGTCCAGGTTGCCGATTGGGCACAGCCATTCAGTATCTGGTTTTGCGGTACATTGTCAAAACCGGGTTGCTGGTTGGCAATGATCGTAACCTTGAACATACAGGAATCGTAATTCCCGCTGGCATCCTGAACGTAGTATACAACTTCCGTTGTGCCGTTCAGGAATACGCTTCCCGGCAGTTGGGAAGAGGTGATGACCAGTTCGTCCTGCGGCGTACAGTTATCTGTCGCCGTAGGCGGATCCCAGGTCACCGTTTGCCCGCACGGGCTGGCATTAATGGGTGGAATATCAAGCGGGCAGTTGTTCAGTTCGGGTGCTATCTGGTCGAGAGCGACGACACTGAACGTGCAAATCGTAGTGTTGCCTGCAACGTCGAGGGCAGTGTAGGTCACCACTGTTGTGCCTGCCTGGAATACCGAACCCGGAGCGAAATCGGCTCCGAAGGTATCCAGTGCACAGTTGTCTGTAGCGATCGGTATATCCCAAAATACGATGGTATCACACTTGCCGGGAGGCAGCGCGATGAGCCTGTCGAGGGGGCAACCGAGGATGATCGGCGGAACGGCCTCCGTCACCGTTACCGTGAAACTACACGTTGCCGTGTTGCCTGCCCCGTCCATAGCCGTGTATACGACAGAGGTGACACCGATTCCAAAGAAATCACCCGACTGAAACGCCGAGGTTGCCGTAACGTTTGCAGTGCAGTCGTCGGCAGCCGTAACATTGGACCATACCGGGAATGCTCCGCAGGTATCCGCTGCAGCAGACATCAGGATAGAATCCGGACAGGAGATGGTCGGTGGAACGTCGTCGAGGACCGTAATGACGAATGAACAGGTGGCGCTGTTGTTGAAATCGTCCAGCGCTTCGAACATAACCGTCGTATTACCCGGAGAAAAGGTATCGTTGGAGGCAGCCGATCCGATCAGTTGGATGTCCTGGTCGCAGTTGTCGAATGCAGTAACAGCAAATGGCACTACCGCCGTACACCCTGCACCGCCGTCGGGGGCAACCGTCAGGTCGTCGGGACAAACAATAACGGGCGCAGCCGTGTCCTGTACCGTCACCAGGAAGTTACACATGGCTGTATTGCCCGATCCGTCAACTACGGTGTAGATCACCAGCGTCTGGCCAACCGGGAAAATACTGTCCTGATTATAATTGGATGTAACCGTCAGGTCGGTCTGGCCACAGGCATCCGAGGCCAACGGATCTTGCCAATTTACCATTTTGGAACAGGCAAATCCGGAAGCGACATCCGTAACGTTGGGCGGACAGATGATTTGGGGCGGGTTATTCTCTACCACGTTGATCGTAAACGAGCAAGTGGCAACATTGCCCGCACTATCCGTTACGGTATATACCACAACGGTTGCTCCGACATTAAAAACGTTGCCTGCCGGGTCGCGGAAAACAGAGTCGACACCGCTACAGGCATCTGTTGCCGTAGGCAGCGGGACGTTTACATTGGCATTACATTCATTGGCTACCGCGTCTACCGTGATATCGGCCGGGCAAGTTACATCCGGCGGAGAGGTATCGTTCCCCTGCTGGAAGAAGCCGTTTACCGTAACAACCGGTACCGTATTGATCGAGCTGTTGATCGCTTCGATAAAGCCGAAAAAGCCGATATCGGTAGTGGCTGCCGGATTCAACACTGTAAAGTACAGGGTGAAAAAGGTTCCGCCGTTTGGAATTTGCGGCCAGTTGCTGCCGGGTCCACCGGCAAAGAACGACAGCATGCCGTCCGATGTGGTGTTGAAGTTGAAATCACCGGGCGACAGGTTAAGACCGGGAAAGTCGTTATCCACTGTATCAAACTGGAGCACCGTTTGGTCCCAATTCACATTGAACTGCAGGCCGACGATATCTTCCCAGTTTTCTACAAAAAGGTTAACCGCGATTTGCGCTCCGGCGCCCTGGCAATCGACACCGACCGTATCAATCAAAAGGGTCAGTGCGCCGTTGGCGTTTACGGTAACGGAAAAAGAGCAGGTGCTTGTATTACCTGCCTGATCGGTTGCGGTATAGGTAACAGTAGTAACTCCAGGGTTAAAAAGGCCGTTGGCATCTCCAGATCCTTGTCCCGGGGTTGCGCCGGTCTGCACATATGCAAGGTTAACGTTGCCGCCGCAGTTGTCGAGCAGTGCCGTCGGTTCCAGGTCATTTACCTGAACATTTGAGTTGCCGTTTGGCAGGTCGACCGCCACATTTGCCGGGCAGGAAAGGATCGGCGGTATATTGTCTACCACACCCACAGAGCCGTTGATCCAGTTTGCCGGGATCTCTTCCGGACTGCCGGAAGCGTTGGAATAAGCCTCCCGCACACTTGGCACATCGCCGAAAACAATCCCGGAGTTGGTGCCTCCGGCGCTGATCACATTCAGGTTGAGGGTAAACAATACAGCGCCCGGTGGCAAAGAAGTGCCTTCAGACGCGTTTGTTGTCCAGAGAAACGACAAGAGACCGTTGGCGGTTTGGGAAGTGCCAAAGTCGGATGCTGAAAGTTGCAGCGCGGGGTTAAAGTTACTTACAGAACTGAACTGGAGTACCAGTGGGTCCCAGCCCATTGAAAACTGGAGCGAACCCAGCGAGTCAAAGTTTAGCGCTGTGATATCGATGGAGACCGTTTGGTTGCAGGAAGTAATAGCATTCGCTGCAATAATTGTCAGGGTATCGCTTGTAATAGATAATTCAACCGTTACGGTAAACGAGCAGGTAGAGGTAATTCCGCCGACATCAGTTGCCGAATAGGTTACAGTTGAAAGACCGATGTTGAACGGCGCGCCACTTGCATCCGGGTCGTTGGGAGCATTGGCAACAGACGCGCCGGCTGACGACCAGCCGACGTTTGCCACAGGAGCACAGTTGTCAGTGATGCTTTGCGGTGCAATGCCATTCACCGGAACCGCTCCACCGCCTTGTACCGTGACATTGGCCGGACAGGTGATCGTGGGACCTTCATTGTCGATGGGTTTTATCCCGCCGGACATGGCCATAAACGACAAAATATCGCCACTTTCATTGGCGACTTCGATGACTGCCGGGGCGTTGACAAACATGACAGGGGCAAAAGGACCGCCAATTCGGCGGAAAGCCACTGAAAAAACAACCGAACTGTCGGGAGCAGAGCCTCCGTTGGAATTGGTCCAGATGAATGTCATCTTCCCCTGGTTAATAAATGTCACCGTGTCAAAACCCACATCAACACCGGGTCCAAGAAACACCGGGTTAAGCGGCGTAGTGTAGGCATAATCCAGGCGACTCGTGTCCCACATCAGCGTGAACTGGAACGAGCCGATACTGGTAAAGTCGGACACGCGTACCGGCACCAAAAAGGTGTCAGATGATGCACAGTCCACTGAGACTGTATCTGTTTTTAGAATAACCGTCTGTGCCGATGCTTTATTTGAACAAACAAGCGATGCAAAGAAGATTAGGATTAATAGAATATTTCTCATGGTTTTAAAATTAAAAGCCCTTCCCCGGCGCTTCTCCAAAGGTATGTGCGCAGCACATTTCCTTCGGAGAAGCAGGAGAAGTTGTTTTATTAATCAATCAAAATCATCTTTTTGCGATCGCCATGCGTCGGCGTTTCGATCTCGTAGTAGTAGACACCGGGTGCGCCGAACTCTTCACGGCGGAAGTTCAACTCGTTGTACCCTTTTTCAAAGTTTCCTACCACTGTTTTCACCAACTGGCCCGATGCGCTGAATACGCGGAAGGCGGCGCGACCTGCTTCCGGAAGGCGGAAGCCGATAGTAGTGGTCTGATTGAACGGGTTCGGCTGGTTCTGGTACAGCGCAAAGCTGGCGGCTTCGCTGCCTGTTTGCGGCTGGATGAACTCGAAGTCGAGTTTCATCGTATTACCGTCGCGGTCGTATGCTTCGGTGCGTGTGATTTCAGAACCCGGGCGCAACACTTCAGACAATGCAGAACCACTCCGCAGTACTTTGAATTTCAGCGTAAAGAGCACTTCGTTTTCCGCAACGGTCAGCGGTTCCGCGCTTACCCACAAGGTAGTCAGCATACCGGCATTCAGGTGCGTGGTTCCGAAGTTGGCATCGCCCAGTTCAGGCAATACGCCTGGAACGATACCTTCCAGTTCAAATACTTTCGGATCGAAGTTGATGGTCAACTGATAACCGGAGCGATCGACGAAATTAGCGGCGGCCTTGAAAGGCACCTCAATCGTCTCACCCATGCGGTAATTGCGATCATCGAGACGGAGGTGGAATGTTTCGGCGCGGTCGTCGATATCATCGTTGGTAAAGCTCGGGTTGATGCTGCCGTTTACGTCGCCCATACGAACTGCCACAAAGTCGTCGTCGAGGAAGTCAACATTGACAGGCATGTGGCTGATGCTCTCCGGGAAAGGAACGCTCAGTGGGTTCGGCGACGGGAACATATACGATTTAGGTATAAACTTCCAGTCGGGCGAACCGGTAATGTGTTGCTTGGTTCCAAGCGCCACTTCCTGAATGCGCGCATAGTCAAGCAGCGACAGGTTGCCTTCACCACTTACATCTGCAGCAACAAACTGGTACGGCGAGGTCAGCGTCTGGATCATGAGTACGTGGCGCTTGATCAGCAGCACGTCACTACCTGTCAGACCGTCGTTGCCGGCGGTTTCCTTGAAACACTTCACCGTCGTATTGGCATTATCCGGCACGCCGAACAGGTAGGTACCTGCGAGGCCGGTCGTCTGGTTGGCTGTCACAGTGCCCGTGAGCGATACATCTACACCCGGCACCGGTTGTGTCGGCGTTTTCCATGTTTGAATATCGCCGCCGATTTCAAGATCGGGAATGGCGCAGGTAATTTCTACAGAGCCATCAACAAGGTCAATCATGCCGGTAACGACATCGACGCCACTGCTATCCTGGGTAAACTGGAGGCTTACCGGAGCATTCGCAACGACAACCGGACTGGTAGAGCCCACCGCAGCAGTGCCGAGAAGCACATCAATATTGAACAAAACAGTTCCATTGGGCAATGTCAGAGTCGTGTCGAACCAGAAGATACCGAGGTTGTTACCTGCCAGCAGGTTGGCGCTCAGGGCATCGTCGATTGCAGCGTTAGCACTGCCGGCCGTCAGACCGAGAATCAGACCGACATTTGGATCGCTGATATGCAGGGTGTAGGAGAACCCGGTTACATCGATGAAGTTGTCGACCGTTACCGGGATAGATACGATTTGATCCTGGCATCCGTCGGCGCTACCGACAGTCAGCGTAATCTTGGCTCCCGGCTCAACAATCGCCGTATCAACCTGCAAACATCCGTTCAGTACATCGACTACAGTGACGGTGTACGTTCCGGCGGCGAGGCCGCTGATAGCATTGGTGGTATCGCCGGTGCTCCACTCATAGGAGAAGTTTCCTGAACCACCCGTGGCCATTGCCATGGCAGAGCCGTTGTCCGAACCGAAATAGGATTCCGGTGTACCGGTTGTGGTCAGAGAGAAGCCTGCATTTACGCCAAGCATGACATTCACATCCACGGTGCAGAAGTTGGAATTTCCGTTAACGTCTACAACAGTGAGGGTTACGGAGTTCACGCCCAGGTCCTGGCAATCAAAGGTAGACTGGGAAAGGACCATGGTATCGATTGCGCAGTTATCGGTGCTGCCGAGGTCAATATCGTCGGCCATGATTGTGGCTTCGCCATTGGTGCCCAGCGAGATCACTACATTGTTGTTACAGATAACGGTTGGAATACTGTTATCCACCACATTTACGATAATGGAATCCATATTCGAGTTGCCGCAAGCGTCAACTGCCGTGAATTTGATGTTATAGATTCCAACGGCGTAGTCTCCGCTGATATCAAGTCCGCCGTCTCCATGAGGTGCCGTATTGGTCACATCTATTATGGAGTCCGGCTCGCAGTCCGTCAGGTATTGCCCTATGTTGAGCGATACGGGTACGAGACAGCTGAGGTTCGGCGGGAAATCGGCTGAAGAAACTGTTATGGTATCCGGCATGCCCAGGAATTGCGGTATTTCGTTGTCCACAATCCTGATCTTGCGTGTGTGAACCTCTGTATTGCCGCAATCATCTACTGCCGTACGGGTGCGCACAACTGTGTAGGTGAACTGTCCGCAAGGGCCCTGCGCAATATCGATAGTATCCTGCTGGAGGGTAACCACGATGTCTTGCGTGCAGTTGTCGGTGGCCGTTATCAGGGACGGGGCGGGAAGACCTTGTGCACAGCTGATCGTGTCATCTGGCGGATAGGCGCTCAGTACTGGTTTTACGGTATCCTGAACACTGAATATTTGTACACAGGTAGTCAGGTTATTGGCCTGGTCAAGCACCTTCCAGGTACGGTAAACGAAGTAGCAGGTATCGCCGCTTCCGGCATGGATTGAATCCATACTGGTGATGGAACTAACGGTACAGTTATCGGTAGCGGTTGCCGTGCCTTGTAATGCCGGCGCAATATCTGTCGTACACTGCACTTTTTTGTGCGGCGGGCAGGACGTGATTTGCGGGAATACATTGTCCTGAACGATGATATAGGTCTGACAGGTCGACTCGTTGCCGGCCTCGTCTTTAACATACAGTTTCACAGCGTGCTGCGTAACACCGTCTGCGTCGTCGCAATCGAACGTTATGCTGTTCGTGATCGGACCAAGCGGGTCGAGCCGCTGAATTTGCAGCATCAGGTTCTGTTGTGCGGTACAGTTGTCCGAACTGTTGGCATTGATATTTGCCGAAGTTACCGTAACCGTTCCGGAGGATTGCAACGCCACGCTGACACCATTGATACATGCCGCGATCGGGTTGGTACCATCTTTTACAATCACTGTTATGACATGGGTTGAGGAATTGTTATTCCCATCCTTAGCCGTAAATTGAAGGATATAGGTGCCCTTCAACAGCACTTCTGAATAATTGGCGCCCTGTCCGGTTCGCGAATTGGTGATCATCAGCGTTGTGGAATCACAATCACTGACAAAAGGTTTGACATTGAACGAGACGGTTGCTTTGCAATCCAGATTATTCAGGTCTGTGACCACAGTAATGGTATCCGGTGTAGCCGCTGCAAATACTGGAGCCTGCGTATCCTGAATAGTCAGTATCTGTGTGCCGGTAGAGGAGTTGCCGGAGTCGTCCGTAGCAATCCAGGTGCGGCGAATCGTATACTTATAGGCATTGGTAAACGCCGTCGTATCCTGCTTGTACGAGATGGCAACGTTTTGGTCGCACACATCGACGGCAGTGATATTTGCCGGCGCAGGGATTGTTGCACAAGCCTCCAGGGTTACATTGGCCGGGATGGGCGACAGAACGGGCGCCGTGATGTCGTGTACCGTAACAGGCGTAACACATTGCGCAACGTTGCCGGCGACATCTGTCACGATGAGGGCCACATTCGCAGGCGTGTTCAGATTAGCGCAAGTTAACACCGCCGGATTCAGCGTCAGCGTAACGGGTCCGCACATGTGCTGATCGAAGCTGCCGTTGTTGATCTGGTTGATCGCCAGGGCAAAATCGCCAGCCGGAGTCAGGTTGACAGAGAACGGCGGTTTACAGTTGGCGATCGGAGGAATGTTATCCAGGAAAATCTGAACGCTTTGCAACTGCGTCGTTGTATTGTTCTGCGGGTCGGTGTACGACCAGGTAATGGCATAGTTGCCGTTGGGAATAATGTAGCGCGGCGGTCCGCCAGGTACCAGCGGAGGCAGGATGCCCAGCACTGACACGGAAGGCGTTCCGTAGATCGTTACGAACATATTGCCATTGCAGTCGGTAGCCGAAGGAGCATCCACGGTGTCTTTACCGCAGAAACTGGTGATATTCGGCAAAATCGGCAAATCCGGTACCGGTGCATCGCCGTCGAACAGGGTCACCGTGAAGGTGCAGGAGTCGGCCAGGTTGTTCATCTGGCTGTCCGTAGCCTTGATTTTGACCACAAACATTTGACCTGCCTGAACAGGGCTTACTACGCTGGAGAGTACTGTGCCGGAAGCAGGTATTTGTGTCAGTGTAACATTGTTGGGGCAGTTATCCGTCACCTGAACCCCGTTCAGGTAACTCGGCACCAGTGTAACACCGCTGCAACCAGAAGAAATGGACAGAGTCTGTGCACCCGGACAGTTAATATCCGGTGCCTGGGTATCCACTACTTTTACCGTAAAGGAGCAAACGGTGGTATTGTTTGCAGCATCCGTGGCCGTATAGGTCACCGTTGTGTTGCCAACCGGGAAGAACGTGGTGGGATGGACGCTGAATACCGGCGGGTTCACATAGACAAAAGGAGCAGATACGTTGATGGCACTTTGTACCGTCGGGTCGCTGATCGTTTCTGTTACGGTGTGGGTCGAGCAATCCAGGAAGTCAAAATCTGCCAGGAACGGACGGTACCAGGAAAAGTTGTTGCCACAGTTGCCCGTCGCGTTCAGAACCGTGAAGGTCTGGCCGCATACGTTTTGGTTGTTTCCAAAAGTAAACCCGAAAGGCTCGTTGATGATCGGCCCGTCGACATCGTCAACATGTACCGATATCGTGATCTGGCTGGAATTGCCACAGGGATCTTTCGCCGTAAATGTCACGAAAGAGGTGCCAATGGGGAAGTTCGTCGTTACAGACGACCCGGTAACCGGAGCAGTGGGAAGTCCCACCGGGAATTGAATGACATAGGAAATATTAAAAAGCGACAGCAAGGAAGGGGTACAGTTGTCGATTACATTTCCATTGGACAAGGCAATCGTAAACGGAGCGACACATGCCGGCGCACCGTTCTGGTTGTTTGCCTCAAGATTAACGACTGTTTGCACACCAACGAAAGTGGGCGCTTCGGTATCGACAACCGAGAAGGTCTGGGAATGTGCAGTCAGGTTACCTGCCTTGTCCCGTATTTCCCAGGTACGAATGATGGTAAATGCATTATTGCAGGCGCCGAACAGGAACACGTCGTAGTATGAGATGTCGATCTCATCGTCGCAGTTGTTGTCGCAGGCATCCGTTACGTCCGCAAGGGTGATCTCTCCCAGCGTAGCAAAATCGTTGGGATCATAATCATCGCACTGGATGGTAAGGGCCGGCGGGGCGATCAGATTTGCATTGATGATCGTCGGCGGCGTAATATCGTTCACCGTGATCATTTTTGTACAAATCGTGGTATTGCCGAACTTGTCGGTAGCCTGGAACGTCACGGTGTTCACCCCGACGTTCTGGCAGGTCCAGTTGTATGCGGACGCAAAACCGCTGCTTTGTCCTCCCGGCGGTTGCACGCTTACATCAAACGTAAGCGGGCAGGAAGGTGTCGAGTTTAACGTGTTGTCCGTAACCGTGAAGTTGGCGGCAAAATAGGTGGCCGCATTCAGCGTGCCTGCACAGTTGGAGTTCAGGTTGACTGCTGCCGGCGTATGGACCGCACAATTGGTGATCGAAGGGTCCTTAATACCAGGCGTATTGTCGACTACAGTGACCGTACAGGTTTTGGAAGCGGTATTGCCTCCGGCATCCTTGATTACCAGTGTGTAGTTATTGGGCCCCATATTGGTGCAATTGTAGGTTGCAGACGCGTTGAGGGGTTCGTAATTGTAAAAACAGTTATCCGTACTGTTGTTATCTACCTGGGCGGAAGTCACCGTGACCGTACCGCCCGCACCGAGTGAAACGGTAATATTCTGGCAGTTTGCTACCGGCGGTTGCAAATCCTTTACCGTAACGATAAAGGTACAACTGCCTACGTTTCCGGCGTCATCGGTAGCCGTGTAGGTAACCTGCGTTGGACCGAAGAAGAAGAACGAGTTCGGCGCATGTGTGGAAGTGACCGTCGGTGTTGCATCACATTCATCGGTGAAAGTCGGCGGGGTCCAGTTCACAATGGCGATACATCCGCCCGTGTTGGCATTTACCGTAATATTCGCCGGGCAGGTGGCCGTCGGCGGCAGCAAGTCTTCCACGCTGACGTTGAAGCTACATGCTGTGGAGTTGCCTTTGGCATCTTTAAAGGTGTAGGTTACGGAGGTCAAACCTGCCTTGAAGTTTACACCTGCCGGAATCGGGTAAGTGCCCGAGGCCGGGCCTGTAAAATTAGGACCGGTAAGAAGGTAACTGAGCATTGTCACACCGCAGTTGTCGCCGTATTGGCCAGGTCCGGTAAGTGCGCTGCCGTTGGGCAACACCTCCGTCATTCCCAGTTCGGGGATTGCAGTGGCATTTTTCAAACACATGGCTCCGGCTGCCGTAACGATGTTGTTCGGACAGCTGACCACCGGAGGCAGGTTGTCGACGATCGTTACCGTCGTCGTACAGGTTTTTGTATTGCCGGCAAAGTCGGTCACCTTAAGCGTAATCGTTTGCGGGCTGACGCTGCCGCAGCTGAGCGTATCAGGCGAAACCATCATGCTCATAATGCCGCAGTTGTCGGTAGAGCCGTTATTGACCTGCGCTGCCGTGATCTTCACGCCGCCTTTTGCGTCGAGCGGCAGGGTGAGGCTTGGCTGGCAGGTTGCTACCGGAAGTTCATTTTCGATGACGGTTACTTTTATGGTAACGCTGTCGTAATTACCGTTTCCATCAGAAAAGTAGTAGCGCAATTCTGTCGTACCAACCGGAAATTCGGCCGAAACAGGCGTTACCCAGTGCAGGAAGTTCGTGGCGTCGTATGGATACGGCGTAACACCATTGTCTATGAAGAAGTCGCCGGGACTGTATACCATACCATTGGGCATGATCGGCTGCTGCTCTGTGAGCGTTACTGCGGTACAGTTGTCGGATGCCGTATGCGTCAACTGACTTGGGCGATACCAGGAAACCGTCTGGGCGCAGGTGCCAGGCGCAACGTTTACTGTAAAGGCGCTCTGGAACGTAACGATACCGGGAGGCAGCGGCGTGATGACCGGCGCTTCATTGTCTTCTACTGTTACGGAGAAATTACACGTATTTGTATTGGCGCTTCCATCCGTTACGGTATAGGTAATGGTTGTGGTACCAAAGGAAAAAATAGCGCCGCTAACGTCAGAGGCACTTGAAGAGCCGGGGCCGGCCAGAGCCGGACCACCGGTAACGGCCCAGGTCAGCGAAGACACGGAGCAGTTATCGCCTGTCGTTGCGCTAAGGCCGCCGATCTGTGCCTGGCAAACGCCCGGGTCGGTATTGTAAGGATTGGTTGGCGTCGGGCAAGTCACTGTGGGCAATTCGTTATCGACGATGGTCACCACGAAAGAACAGGTCACGGGGGCGTTCACGCCGTCGGTCACTGTATATTCTACCGTTGTCATCCCGAGGTTGAACGATGTACCGCTTGCGCTACCGGCAGTGGGTCCGCCCGTGGTCGCACCGGAAAGGGTATGACTCAGGGTCGGGGGCATGGCACAGTTGTCGGCAAAAGCGACAGGCGCTACAGCGGAACTCAATACCCTGGTACAAACACCGGGGTCGGTAAATGCTCCGAGGTTAGCCGGACAGGTGATCGTTGGAAGTTCCGTATCGTTGACCGTCACAGTAAAGGTGACAACCTTTGGGTTGGGGTCAGAACCGGGGGTGTATTTCGTATCGTAAATGCGATAAGTAACGGTAGTGACACCTTTATTAAAGGTCTGGATACCGGCATTCGTTCCGTTTGTTTCTGCAAGGGTAGTAGCGCCGGACAACTGGTACGTTACATTCAGATTGACGAGGCAGTTGTCTGTGTAGGTACCGGCTGCAGCAACATAGGCTGCTTTGGCCACCGAAGACATGGCAATACCGGCGATATTGGTCGCGGTACAAAGGCCCGGGTCAGCGCTGATCGACACACTCGCCGGGGCCACGGCATCGGGGCCGGTTTTATCGTTGATCTGGACGCGGAATTCGACGGCTTCACTTTCTGAAGCAGGGTCGAATTCGCCGCAAATCGCGCCACCCGGCGCATCACCGTCGTTGATGGCGGCCCACACAGTTTGGGTGGTGTTGACTTCAGCACAACCGTAAGTAATGGTTACTCCACCGCCAAGACAGAGAAAAGGAGGTGAGTACACCCCGATCGGGGTAGTTTTAGCCTCATCGGCATAAAACCGTATTTTATACGGAATTACCGGATCACAGGCGGCACTGGTAAAGATCAATGACGCGACGTCATTGGAACTGAATGTGGCCGTTCCGTTGATCGGGTCCAGTGTTATTTGAACCGTTATCGGTTCGGGAAAGATTGTTCCAATCGGACATTGTGCAGCCAGGCGTTGAGGTAACGCCCAAATGGCCAAAGCGGCGGCAGCCGACATTAGCCAACGCATTGTCGAGTTGTTCATGGTCAACAAATTTGATGATGGGAAAAAAAATGTGGAGAGATGTCTGAAGAAGGGTAAGGGTTTCTTCATGCAGGCGATCGGTTTGGAATGAAAAGTTGCGATTTTACAAGTTTGATGTCTTCGTGTATGCATGGAATATAGCCCGGGGGCAAATTCGAGTAACACGAGAAACCATACCGTAAAGGCGGAAGATTAAGCCACCTTTCGGCAGCCGGGGATTAAATGCGGCAGGGCAGGAACGCAGCAGATAATATGATCTGCAAGCCGCAGTATTCTTCAGAATCAGGCAAAAACGCAGCAAGTTTACAGCGAAATCCGCTAACCAACTAACTATTTTTATCCGTCAACACCAGCGCTTATTTTACAACTTGCTGTATTTCAGATGTCTAAGCCTGTTCAATTAATTTCAGAGACATTTAATGCCAAATACTTTTTGCACATATGTCGTCTGCCTTACAGATTAAAGCCAAAAACCATACCAATTCTATGGGAGTGCCTGAAATTGAAATGTCGAATTTCAGGATTCTGAATGCCGATCCTCATTTTCCGGCGCCCGCAGAATCATTTTAGTATGCGGTATGCCGTCTTCCAGGTATTCGGCGCCAACCGGCTGAAAGCCGAAGCCTTCGTAAAACTTCAGGAGGTAGGACTGTGCTCCGATTTTGACAGGCAGGTTGCCAAACAGACAACGGCACATTTCTATACTTCGCTGCATGAGCAGTTTCCCTGCCCCGGCACCCCGGGCATCGGGCGAAGAAACGACCCTGCCGATAGAAACATATCCCTCGTAGGAAAGCCCCTCCGGCAACAGACGGGTATAACAAAGCAGTTTCCCCCCTTCATTCCGCCCCATCAGGTGCCAGCTGTCCTGGTCTTTTCCATCGGCATCGAGGTACGGACAATCCTGTTCCACTACGAATACCTCCTGCCGTAAAGCCATAATCTCGTACAACTCCAATACGGTGAGTTGCGTAAAAGGTACACAGGAAAAACGGAGCATTATTCTAAATTTTTTTGCAAAAGTACCGGATCAGGACACAAAAACCATTTGGGTCGCACCTTTCTTTGGCACCGGTTCCCTATTTTTGCCAACCATTTTTACCTAATCGTGTTTCAACACCAAACTTTACAACAATATGAAAAAACTCTTCTATCTGACTGCCCTCCTGATATCGGCCGCCCTGATGCCCGTATCCGCCCAAATCAAAACACCCGCACCCAGCCCTACCTGCAAGGTTTCGCAGGATGTGGGTCTGATCAAAGTAGATCTGGAGTATTCCCGGCCCAGTGCAAAAGGCCGCAAAATATTCGGCGACCTCGTGCCCTTCGGCGACTTGTGGCGTACGGGCGCCAACGCTTCCACCAAGGTTACCTTCAGCGACGATGCTACTGTAGGCGGCGTCAAACTGCCCAAGGCTACCTATGCACTGTACACTGTGCCAGGTGAAAAAGAATGGAGCATCATTTTTTACAAAAACACCTCTTTCTGGGGCGCCCCCGAGGCCAAAGACTTCAAGGAAGAGGATGTAGCCGCGCGTTTCAATGTACCCGTGCAGGCGCTCCATGATAAAGTGGAAACTTTTTCCATGAATTTCGACGGACTGAAAAATGACGGCGCAGACCTGGTCATCTCCTGGGAAAACACCAAAGTAGTCGTCCCGATCACGGTCGATACCGATGCCAAAGTAACTGCCGACATCAAAGCAACCATGGATGGCCCGTCTGCAGGCTCGTACTGGGCTGCCGGTCGCTACTACTTTGAAGAGAAGAAAGACATGAAGCAGGCGCTTGAGTGGGTAAACAAGGCGATGGAAAAAGGCGGCGAAAAATTCTGGATGCTGCGGGTGAAATCACAGATTCAGGCCGAACTCGGCATGCACAAAGAGGCTATCGCCACGGCTGAGAAAAGCATGGAAATGGCCAAGGCCGAAGGCAACAATGACTACGTTCGCATGAACGAAAAATCCATTGAAGAGTGGAAAAAGAAAGGCATGAAGTAAGGAATACCCGACGGGTTCAATAGCCCGCCCGGATAACCTTCCTTACTTTTTTCCCTCCTTTTTTTACAACAGGCGACTTCTGCAAAAGAAGTCGCCTGTTTTGTTGTTACTTCACAAAATATTCATTTGCATTGTGGTTCAATTCCACATGTAATATGAAACACTTACTCTTACCGCTCCTTGTACTGCTCGCCTTTACGCAGGCAATTGCCCAAAAAAACAAAAAAAACGAGGTTAAGGCCGTCATCGAAAAAGACCCGGTGCTGCAGGTCGATCAACTCGGTTTAACCTGGCGCTGCGTTGGGCCGTTCCGGGGTGGCCGCTCTGCTGCGGTAACCGGCGTTGCAGGCAAGCCCAATCTGTTCTACTTCGGCGGCACAGGCGGTGGCGTTTGGCGTACGGAGGATGGGGGCAGGTCATGGGAATGCCTGTCCGATGGCTTCTTTGGCGGCAGCATAGGGGCCATCGAGGTGGCGCCTTCCGACAACAACGTGATCTATGTCGGCGGCGGGGAAGTGACCGTGAGAGGCAATGTCAGTTTCGGCTCCGGGCTCTGGAAAAGTGAGGATGCCGGCCGCAGCTGGAAAAATACAGGTCTGAACAACAGCCGCCATATTCCGCGAATACGGGTTCATCCGCAGAATTGTGACATCGTGTATGCCGCGGTGCTCGGCGACCTGTTTAAAAGCTCCGTCGAACGCGGCGTTTACCGCTCCAAAGACGGCGGGAAAACCTGGGAGCGCGTCCTGTTTATCAATGAAGATGTCGGCATTGTCGACCTGTGCATGGACCCTACCAATCCCCGCATTCTTTACGCCTCGGGGTGGCGGGTGCGGCGCACGCCGTGGGACCTCTCGTCGGGTGGCGCCGGCTCGGGCATATGGAAAAGCACCGACGGCGGGGACACCTGGACCGACATCACCAAAAACGAGGGCCTTCCGCAGGATACCCTCGGTATTATCGGCATAGCCGCCAGCGCCGCCAAACCAGGTCGCGTGTGGGCGATCGTGGAAAGTGCTACAGGCGGCGTATTCCGCTCCGACGACGGCGGTAAAAAATGGACCAAACTCAACGAAGATCGCGCCCTGCGCCAACGGGCATGGTACTATACCCGCATTTACGCCGATACCAGAGATGAGGATGTGGTGTATGTCGTCAATGTTGCCTACCATAAATCAAAAGACGGCGGCAAGACTTTTGCAGCAAAATATGCGCCCCACGGCGACCACCACGACCTCTGGGTTGCGCCCGACGACCCCAAAAGGTTGATTATCGGCGATGACGGCGGTGCACAGATCAGCTACGATGGCGGGGAGACCTGGAGCACCTACCACAACCAGCCGACAGCGCAATTCTACCGCGTCACTACCGACAACGCGTTTCCGTTCCGTATTTATGCGGCGCAGCAGGACAACTCGACCGTCCGGATCGCACACCGGACTGACGGGTCGACGATTTCGGAAAGAGACTGGGAACCAACCGCCGGAGGCGAAAGCGCACATATCGCAGTCGATCCCACAGACAATGAAATCGTGTACGGCGGTGAATACCACGGCTTGCTTACCAGGGTAGATCACCGGCGCAGGACGATACGCGCCATCAACGTATGGCCCGAAGACAATATGGGCCACGGCGCTGAAGACGCGAAATACCGTTTCCAGTGGAACTACCCGGTGTTTTTCAGTCCCCACGACCCCAAAAAACTGTATGCAGCATCCAACCACCTGCACCTGACGACCAATGAAGGCCAGTCGTGGCAGACCATAAGCCCCGACCTGACTACCAATGACAAAACCAAACAGCAATCTTCCGGAGGACCTATTACCAAGGATAACACCGGGGTGGAATACTACTGTACCATCTTCGCCGCGGGAGAAAGCCCGCGGGTGCCGGGGTTGCTCTGGACCGGCAGCGATGACGGCCTGGTGCATGTCAGCCGCGACGGGGGCCGGAACTGGACCAACGTAACGCCACCCGACCTGCCCAAATGGACCATGGTCAACTCGCTCGAAACAGACCCGTTTAACGACGGAGGCTGCTACATCGCTTGTACAGCCTACAAACTCGGCGACTACCGGCCGTATCTGTACCGCACCAAGGATTTTGGCAAAACCTGGGAAAAAATCACGTCCGGTATCGGTGAAGAAGATTTCACACGCGTTGTACGTGCCGACCCCAAACGGGCCGGACTGCTGTACTGCGGAACGGAAAAAGGCATGTATGTCAGTTTTAATGACGGCCGGAACTGGGATAAACTACAACTCAATCTGCCAATTGTCCCGATTACCGACCTCGCTGTCAAGGAAGATAAACTCATTGCCGCAACACAGGGGCGCTCCCTCTGGATGATCGACGACGTGACGCCCCTGCACCAGTTAAGCGATGGCCTGTACTGGCAAAACATGGTCTTGCTTCAACCGGCGCCTGCCTATCGGATGGAAGGTGGTGTCGCCAAAAATGCCAAAGGCGCAGGTGAAAATCACCCGAATGGCGTGCTCGTGCATTTTTTCCTCAAAAACAAACCCGGAATAAAAGACACGGTCCGGTTAATGATCCTGAAAGAAAACGGTGATACCATCCGCACCTTCGACAATTTTTCGAAAGAGAACAAACTGGAAGTAAAGGAGGGTGGAAACCGGTTCGTGTGGGACATGAGATATCCCGGTGTAGAAAAGTTTGAAGGACTGGTGTTGTGGAGTTACGGCCTGGAGGGGCAGAAAGCCGTACCGGGCAAATACAAGGTCAGGTTGTCTGCCTTCGGGATGAACGAGGAGCGGACATTCGAGATACTGCCCGATCCACGCAGTACCTCTAAAGCGGTTGATTTCCAGCAACAATTTGATTTTTTACAAGGCATATCGGCCAAACTCAGCGAAATGCACCGGACAATCGTTTCTATTCGACAGTTGCGGCAGCAAACAAAAGGGCTTAATGAACACCTGCCCAAAAACGACGAGCGCCTGAAGCCGCTCCGGGACGCGGCAGCGCGCATGGATTCTGTTATGACATCGGTCGAAGAGGCGCTTTACCAGACCCAAAACCGGTCGTCGCAAGATCCGTTGAACTTCCCGGTGCGGCTCAACGACAAACTTGCCAACCTGATGGGACTCAATGTATTCAACGATTTTCCGCCCACCGATCAGTCGATAGAAGTGCGCAATGAGTTGTTCCGCCAGGTTGATCTCGAACTATCGCGCTGGAAATCAGTTGTAGAGCATGACCTGCCGGGTTTGAACAACATGATCCGGGAACTGGGTGTAGACATGCTATATTTGAAGAAACAACACTAGTCACACTACCCAATCATCAATACACACATGCAAAAACTCACACTTATTTTGCTGCTTTTGGGCGGCCTCCAGCATTTACAGGCACAATCCTTCGATATTGGCTGCGACGGTTCCCGTTACATTCAGGATGTATTTCCGTCCTTCAAAAAAACGACGGTGCAATACGCGACAGCCGTCAACCAGGCCAATATTCAGGTGACGCTTTCGATGGACGTGTACGAACCTGTCAACGACAATGTCGCTGCACGTCCGGTGATCGTGCTGGCGCACGGCGGCAGTTTTATCTTCGGCGATAAAACCGATATGGCATCCTGGTGCCAGCGGCTGGCGAAAAAAGGCTATGTCGTCGCCACCATTCAATACCGCTTGTACCCCGTCCTGTTACTGGGTTTTCCCGATTCTATTTCCATATTCGGCACTGCCATCCGTGCAGTGGGCGATATGAAGGCGGCGGTGCGCTATTTCAGGCAGGATGCAGACAATGCCAACCTTTTCCGCGCCGATCCGACCAATATATTTATCGGCGGCTATTCAGCCGGGGCTGTTACGGCGCTGCATACCGGCTTCCTGGATGACGACGACGTCGTACCCGGGTTTCTGCAAACCATCCTGGACGCCAACGGAGGACTTAATGGAAATACCGGCACCGCAACCAATCAAAGCTATTCCTCCTCCTCCAAGGCTGTGGTCAGCATGTCGGGCGGCATTTACCGCAGCGACTGGGTCGACAGTCTGGGCCTTCCTCTGGTAAGTATCCACGGCGACAGCGACGGCACCGTGCCCTATCTGAGCGGCCTGGCCGCCGGAATTGCCTATCTGGAGGGCAGTGGGAGGATACACCCGAAAGCCGAAGCGGCCGGTTTGCTCAATTACCTTATCACAGTTCCCGGCGGAGATCACACCGATGTGTACGACCCGGCAAAGACGCAGTTCGTGCCTTATGTCGATTCCTTTATCCTGACGGCGACAACCATGCTGGAATTCCTCGCTTGTCAAGGGATTAGCGCTGCGCCCGAAGCGGCAGGTATGGCAGAAAACTGGTCGCTCTACCCCAACCCTGTCACAACTGGCGCCTTCACTATTCAATTGCCCGAAGCGACAGGACAGGTGCAGGTCACCGTCACCGATTTGTCGGGCCGGTTGATCCTGGTATCCAACAACATCCGAAACGGCCAGGAAATCCGGACCGGGAATCTTTCCGCTGGTGTTTACACCATCCGGGTGACGGACACAGACGATCCGGGACGTTTGTTTCAGGTAAAAAAACTGGTTATTCAAAAGGGTTAAAAGGGAGGTTACGGGTTGCGGGTTGCGGGTTGCTGGTTACGGGTTACGCTGGTTTCGGGTTGTGTTTTCTTCAATCATTCCGCAAATGCAACCCGAAACCAGCGTAACCCGCAACCCGAAAC
>CALMBD010000149.1 GCA_937861115.1 uncultured Bacteroidota bacterium
TTTTGACTATCTTAATCTTTCGTACACGCCTAATGATGAATGATGAATGATGAATATAATGGGATTAGGAGAATGATTTTTAAGACATAGAGTTTTGGGGCTGGATTCATGAAAATTCCATGTTACAGCGTCTCAACAGTGCCGTTTTTCACACAGATTTTACGAAAAATGCTTCTGCGTAGAATCTGTGCGAAAAAACAGCCACCATCAGGGCAATAAGTTTTGACCACTTCATTGATCAACAGGTCTTTAGGGCTTATTTTGTTGAATTTTTAAAATAAATTTCTGTGGGGGACTTGTTTCTGAAAACCTATTCATCGTATATTTGCGATATAAAATGATTAAGCAATGAATAACGACACACTGCTCAAGAATCTTGTTCGCGAAAAATACAGCGAAATCGCGGAACAGGACAAACTCACCAACGAAACCACCTGCTGCGGTGCGGGCGTCACAGGCGGCACCTACACCATCATGGCCGACAGTTATGCCAACCTGCCCGGCTACAACCCCGATGCCGACCTGGGTTTGGGTTGCGGTCTGCCGACCGAATTTGCCAGGATACAGCCAGGCGACACCGTGCTTGATCTCGGCTCGGGCGCCGGCAACGACTGTTTCGTGGCCCGCGCCGAAACGGGCGATTCGGGCAAGGTCATCGGTGTGGATTTCACCCCTGCCATGATCCGTAAAGCGCGTATGAATGCCGAAAAACGGGGTTTCAACAACGTCGAATTCCGCCAGGGCGACATCGAAGACCTGCCCGTCAACGACCAGTCGGTCGACGTGGTAGTGAGCAATTGCGTGCTCAACCTGGTGCCCGACAAGGCAAAGGTCTTTGGCGAAATTGCACGGGTACTGCGTCCCGGAGGCCATTTCAGTATCTCTGACATCGTGCTCCGGGGTGAATTGCCCGATACGCTCCGCAACGCCGCCGAAATGTATGCCGGCTGTGTATCCGGCGCGATACAGATGGACGAATATCTTGCACTGGCACGGGAAGCGGGCTTCGACAACCTGACTGTACAGAAACAAAAACCCATCCTTATCCCGGATCACATCCTGCTGGAATACCTGACAGAAGAGCAGTTGCGCACATTTGCCGCTTCCGGAACGGGTATTTTCAGTATCACTGTTTACGCCGAAAAGCCGGGCGAAAAACCGGCACGCACGGAGAAAGCAAAGGTCAATCTGGCGGACCTGCCCCAGGCCAGGGCCTGCTGCGAGCCGGGAAGCGGTTGCTGTTGATGGAATAATTGATCAATTTTTCCCAAACTTTAGCCCCGGAGTTGTCCAACCCCGGGGCTATTTTCATCATTCATCATTCATCATTCATCATTCATCATGACCCTGGCTCTCTTCTCTGATATTCACGCCAACCTTCCCGCTCTGGAAGCCTTTTTTGCCGATGTCGACAAGCGCCGTCCCGACCAGGTTTATTGTCTCGGCGACCTCGTGGGCTACAATGTCTGGCCGAATGAAGTCATCCGCGCCATCCGCGAACGCGGCATTCCGACTATTGCCGGCAATTATGATTACGGCATCGGTCGCGCGACCGACGACTGTGGCTGCGCGTACAAGACCGACGAGGAAAAAGCCAACGGCGCTGTGTCTATATCTTTTACCAACCGGATCGTGCAGCCTTCCGAACGGCAATACCTGCGCGAACTACCGAAGCACATACATCTCGAATTCGAACTGAACGACGGAGACCCGCTCCAACTCCTGCTTGTACACGGCAGTCCGCGCAAGATCAACGAATATCTTTTCGAAGACCGCGATGAAAAAAGCCTGTTGCGCATCCTTGAAAGCGCAAATGCCGACGTGCTGTGCTTCGGACATACCCACAAGCCCTACCACCGCATCCTGAACTCCGGCACGGAGGCAGCGCCGCATTTCCGCCACGCCGTCAATATCGGCTCGGTGGGTAAACCCAAAGACGGCGACCCGCGCGGCGGGTATGTGCTGCTGCACTTCGACGCGACGAGTACCACCCGGCGCGCCGACAGCCTGCGCGTCGAGGTCGTCCGGTTTGAATATGACGTGGAAAGGGCAGCACAGGCGGTGGAAGACAGCCCGCTGCCGAATGCCTACGCAACGGCTCTGCGCATGGCAAAATAGGGGTGCGTCACAAGCAATGGACCAGAACATTTAGTGGTGGCACATGGAAAAACCAGCCGGTTTTCAGCGGAAAACCGGCTGGTTTTTCCATGTGCCACC
>CALMBD010000150.1 GCA_937861115.1 uncultured Bacteroidota bacterium
TCTGTTTTTTTCATTACAATTTATTATAAGGTGAATAATTACATTCTGCGAATGTTTTCTCTCCTCTCCGAACTCCTGCCTATTTTTTTTTTGGTTTTCAATGGCTCAAATGTAAATGCACCAATCCAGCAGAAAAAAAATAGAACCCCATCAAATATTTCATCAAACATTTTTTTGATTACTACAAAATCGTATATTCACCATTCTAATTCACTTATTATTAATAATTTATGATATTCGGCCACTTTCACATCGTGGGGTATGCAACCTACACGAAGTACATTTTGTGTCTGTTGCTTGCGTTAGGGCCGGGCCTGCCATGCCGGGCATTTTCAGGAAAGTACCCTGTTCATAATTTTATGCCGTCCGACTATAAGGCCGGTATTCAGAACATTGATTTTGCTCAAAACAGGGACATGACGCTGTTTGTTGCGAACAACCTCGGTGTGCTTTCCTACAACGGGAAAGCCTGGGAGCGCCATGCCTTCCAAACGGGCAAGAAGCAGCGCTCCCTGGCATTTGACGAAAAAGCCAACCGCCTGTATTTCGGTTCACAGGGTGCGTTCGGATACTTTAACGGCGACTGGAACATGGTGTCGCTCGTGGACAAAATACCGCAATCGTCTCGCGATTTCGACGAAGTATGGGATGTATTCCTGCTCAACTCAAAAGTCTATTTCTGCACTTTTCAGGGTATTTACGTTTATGATGGCCAGTCTATTTCAGTCCTTGTACACAAGCATGGCTTTAACCGTACTTTTCAGGCCAATGGAAAGTTATTTGCCCAAAGCAGGCAGGGACAACTTTTTGAAATAAAGGACCAGGAGCTCCTCGCCCTCCCCTATTTGCGCAATTCGAGCAACGAGACCATCGCAGGGGTTATCTCGCAGGAGGGTGGATACCTTGTGATTTATAATTCGGGGAAAATCGAATTTGCCACTTCATTTGGAGTTTCGGGAAGATATGAAGGCCTCAGCAGGACCCTGCAGGGCAAATACGTCAACCATATTCTACAGTTGTCAGACAGCCGTTTGGCCATCTCCACCCAGACGGCCGGCCTGTTTCTGTTTGATTTGCAAAAACAATCCATCGAAAACATCACAACCCAGGATGGCCTGTCGTCCAACGCCTGTCTGCGGGCATTTCAGGACTACTCCGGGAACCTGTGGGTGGGTATGCAAAACGGGATTGCCCTCGTCGACCTCAACTCCCCGATGCGCTTCATCAACCAGGAGATCAACATCCAGGGAAGCGGCTACGAAGCATATGCAAGGGGGGAAGGCACCTACTATACCACCTCCAACGGCATCTACTTTCTGGCAAAAAACGCTGCACAAAGCGTATTCCTTAAAGGGACGGAAGGCCCCGCCTACGGCATGCAAAGCATTGCCGGAAAACTATATGCGGGACATCACACCGGGCTTTTCCTGCTGGCAAACGGGGCTGCAAAACGGATAGCCCACACGCATGGGTTGTGGCAGGTAAAACAGTTGCAGTCCAACCCCGAATTTGCCATCGGGGGCACCTACTCGGGTTTGTACCTTTTCAGGTTTAACGAAAAGCGGGAATTGCAGGGCGTCGGGAAAATCGACGGATTTGAGGAGTCAAGCCGTTTTTTCGAAGAAGACCGCGAAGGGAGAATCTGGGTCGGGCAGTTTTACAAAGGCTTGTACCAACTGTCCTTGTTGCCCGGTTTGTTGACCGTTGCAACGAAAAAAATGTCTGCCGCCCAGGGCCTTCCGGCGGATGAGCAACTTATTTTGAGCCGGATTGACAACGACCTTTACCTGGGCACCCCGAAAGGCGTGTACAAGATTGACCAGGTAAACAACCGCATCGTAAAGTCGGAAACCTTTTCCAAGGTGATAGGGGAACAACAGGTCTATTTGCTGGTGCAGGACAACCAGAAAAACGTCCACGTTTACACGGAAGACATTGCAGGTTTTTTCAAGCAAATCAGTTTCGGCAACTACACATTCGTGCCATCCTCCCTGTTTCAGTTGCGGTATTCCTTCAACAACGACCTGCTGAACATTTCGGTGCATACGGGCGATGGCGTGTTGTTCAATGCCAACGAAGGATTTATTCAGTACAGGCCCGAACTGGAAAACCGCTTGGCAGCAGAAAAGCCGCTGATTGTAAGCAAAGTCGTAAATGTCGCGGAAGACAGCATTTTGTATATACGAAAACCCTTTGAGGTAAAACCGGAAAGCCCGGTGCAATTGACCGTTTCTTACCGGGCAAAAGTGTTGCAGTTCGAAGTGGAGGCATTTCAGTTCAATGAAGTGAACAACCAGCAGTTTCGCTATTGGTTAAAAGGCTTTGACGAAGGTTACGGGGAATGGACCCACGCCACAGCCAAGGAATACACCAATCTTAAAGAAGGCGATTACGAGTTCAATGTGCAGACCAAAAACTATCTGGGGCAAACCATAACCAGCCAGCCCCTTTTTTTAAGGGTAAATCCCCCGTTTCACAGGAGCCTGTTGGCCCGGATTTTATATGTGGCACTCGGCGTTTTGTCGTTGCTGATGATATCCATGTTGCAAAAGCGCCGTTACAACCTGAAGGCACTGGCTGTGGAAGATACAAAACAAAAAGAGCTCCTGAAAAAACAACAGGAATTGATCGCGATAGAACGGCAAAAGGAGCAAGAAGTACGGCAAATAGAAGAGGATAAAATTAAAAGCGAACTGCGGCACATCAACAACCTCCTTGCCGCTTCGACTATGAACCTGGTGGTGAAAAACGAGTTCATGGAAACCATCAAGGAAGAACTGAAAGAAGTGAGACGGAAGGGGAAAAGCGTGGAAACAAAGCAGGCATTGGAGAAAATCGTGAGGGAAATAGACACTACGCTGAGACTTCAGGAGGACTGGAAACAGTTTGAATATCATTTTGACCAGGTTCACGGAGATTTTCTGAACCGTTTGAGGGAACAGTACCATGATCTCACGCCCAACGAGCAAAAACTCTGCGCCCTGTTGCGGCTAAACCTGAGCACCAAGGAAATCTCCAACCTGATGAGCATCTCCCTCCGGGGGGTGGAAATCGCCCGGTACCGCCTCCGCAAAAAACTGGGTCTGGATCAGGGGCAAAATTTGTCGAAGTTTAT
>CALMBD010000151.1 GCA_937861115.1 uncultured Bacteroidota bacterium
TTATTGAACCTTTAATCTGTGAACATCTGTACAATCTGCGTCATCAGCGTGCCATCAACATCGCCACCGCACCCAAACACACAAACCTTATTGAACCTTTAATCTGTGAACATCTGTACAATCTGTGTCATCAGCGTGCCATATGCGTGCCATCAACTTCGCCACCGCACCCAAACACACAAGCCTTATTGGACCTTCAGCAAGCGCTCCACAGTCCGTTCCCGGCCTTCGCCACTGATACTCAACCAATACAGACCTGGTGCAACAGATTCGGTTTGAATGGCAACCGGGCCGGTATCCCGGGTGGTTTTTTCCAGTACCGTTACTCCAGTGGCATTCAACAAACGGATGGTGGTCTCGGCGCCTTCCAGTCCGCGTGCCGCAAGGTCTACGACCACGATATCGGAAAATGGATTGGGATAGACCTTCTCCGCTTCAACCGTATCGTTTTGGTCCTTTTTCTCCTGGGTCGGGATGTCGCAATACGTGATCGCCGCCACGTCTTCTCCCATGACACAAAAGGTGGAGCCATGGAAATATATCCTGGAATTGCCGATCTGGTAGAAAGGCAGGTCCAGACCGAAATCGCCGTGCACATCGGCGTTCATGCCCGAAAAGTCCATCGGACAATTACCAACGGGGTTCACCGTGCCGGTGCAGATAAAAGAGATGTCGGCGCCGTCCGTCAGATGGATATTGTAGACCCTTGATGATTCCAGGGAATAATAGGATGACTGGCTGCTGTTGCAGGTGCCCTCAATTCCCGGCGCCTTGTCGCAGTTACAGGAACTGCTGCTGCCGTTCAGCATAACCACCTGATCCTCAATGATAATATAGCGAAAGGTTTTGTACGAACAGACATAATTACCCGTTTTGGAGCACAGGTAACAGACGCTGAATTTGTATTTTTTGCCTTTGACCAGTCCGTTCACCATGATATTGTTGACCGGTGTCATCGTGTCAAGCAGGACGTTCTGATTCTCATCCGTTAGTTTGACAAAATACTTCGGCACACCGGGTACGGCGTCCCAACTGACCAGGGCTTTGCCGCCCTGAAGCATTTCCACTTTGATGTTGGCGACCGGCAGGCAGTCCTTCTGGGCAGAAGTATCCGGGGGGGCGACGGGCGAGTCCGTAGCCGGGCGTGTGCTGACGGGTTTAAATGAGGCGGGGGCGTCGTGGCCGAAAGCGTGCGATCCGAGGAAGATCAGTGCAATAAAAGCGATAAGACTAGCAGTTCTGCTTTTCATCGTTTATAATTTTGTAAAATGGACAATTTAACCGGGCATCCCGTTACGGGTCCGGCCGTGCTTGAATTCGGTGGAAAATTGGGGACTGGCCGGCTTTTCTACCTGTTAGATTTTCGTCCTTTTTTTCGGAGGAATGGATATCTTTGAGAAGAAAAAAATTCTGTGGCGTCGATTTCGCTCATATTGTTAAGTAATGTTTGACAGCAAATTACTGGAAACTATACGCGCCATGACCCCGGAAGAGATCTCCGGTTTTTGCGAATCCCCCTTTTTTAATGATCGCCGGAACCGAAAGGAGGTCGCCGCCCTGTTTCAATACATTATCCTCGACCATCCTGCCTGCTCGCGCGCGGACTTATCCAAGGAACAGGTTCATCGTCACCTGTTCGGCGACAAGCCTTTCGGGGAAAACCGGTTGAACCACATCATGTCCGCGCTGTTGCGGTTGATCGAATCCTATATCAGCCACCTCTTTTCCGGCGTTGGTACCGAGACCGGGCATCTGTTTTCCCTCAGCCGTTTTTACCAGGAGCGAAACCTCTCCCAGCGTTTCGAGGCGAGTGCAGGCCGCCTGGGCGAGATGCTCGAACATGCCGGCCCTGAAGATGAAGAATCCCTTTGGCTGCGTTTCAGGCTCGAATATCTGAAACACCTGCATGTCGGGCTGTATAACCCGCGCAGCGCCGACCTCAATCTGTTACACGTACTGGACAACCTGGAAAAGTACTATATCACCCAGCGGCTCATGTTGTCTGCCGGACTGCTGGAGCAGAATCACTTTTACCGGCTGGATACATCCCGCACGATGCTGATCTTCGATCAGTTGTCGGAGCAGGGCGATTTTGCGGCATACGCTGCTTCCAACCCGTTGATCCTCACCCATCACAAACTGTTGCCCCTGCTGACCGATACCGCTGACCTGGCTTATGTAAACGAATACCGGGATTTGCTCAAGTCCTTGCGCGCCGAATTGGCGCCGCAACATTTAAAGGGACTGTACACCCTTGTCCGGAACTTTCTGGTCCGGGCATATAACCGCGGCAACAGCGAGATGCTGCCGATCCTGTTCGACAACCTCAAGGAAGAATACGAACAGGGCTTTTTGATGGAGGCCAATAAAATGTACCGCGCCAGTACGGTGCAAAATGTGGTGACCACAGCGCTAAAACTAAAACAATTCGACTGGGTATACTCCTTCCTGCAGAGTTGCCGCGACCATATTACGGGCACTTCCCAGCCCGAGAACATTGTCATCTTCAACGAGGCCAATTATTTCTTTCACACCGGCGATTTCGACGCGGCATTTGATACCACTTTTCACCTGTTGAAATACGACAACTTCTATTACAGCCTCGGCGCCCGACGGATGGAGATCAAGATATGGTTTGAAAAAGCCGATCATGACATGGCTGAATACCGCCTTAATGCCCTGAAATCGTACCTTTTTTCCAACAAGGATAAAATGCCCGAACAGATACGGCGTAACAACGACGACTTTGTCGATGTCATGCGGCAGATCATGAGCCCGCGCAACCGCAACAACCCCAAAAGAATGGCAGTGCTGGAAGATAAAATGCTCCACACCTACAAGGGCATCGCCGAGCGGGAATGGCTGTTGGAAAAGATACAGGGCGGCAGGTTTGAAACGATTGCCGGCTAACAGGCAGACGGTCTTGCTTCTATTTTCCGGCCGACAGGTCAAAAATATACAGCTTTTGCGGCGTACTGCTCAGGTTGAAGACCAACGGGCGACCCGGCGAATCGGCGTAGGCGCCCAGGTGCAGCCTGGACAAGTCTGTTCCCGCATAAGCCCAGAACCGCGCTCCTTCCTCGCGCCGGAGCCGTTCCAATACCACGGCATTCAGGGCGGCCTCCTCCACCGACCAGCCCCTGCGCCGGGCGCGGTACAGTATCTTCGGGTTCCTGCAGTCGAGGTTTTTGTATGTAACGACGACCAGTGCCTGCTCCGGCGTGTTGTCCCGGATCAAACGGCCGATTTCCACGTGGTCGGCAGATACTTTGAAATAAGCCGCTTCAGTGTACGCGATATTGGCTGCGACCAGCAGACCCAGGAACAGGTTCAGCCGCCATTGCCGGCCCGAGGCAGCCGTTTGCAAGCCCCGGGTGCAGAGAATGGCCGCCGGCGCAAGCAAGGGTATCTGGTAATAGTTGTGGACAAAGTTGAGGTTGAAAAACACCAGCACATACCCCGCAAGGCCCAGTATCCACCATAGCAGGAATCGGTAATGGGGGAGTTGGGCCAGGTGGCGCCAGCCCAACAGGAAAAACGCCAGGCCGCCGATGCCCGTTACCTCGAGGACACCCCGCTGGAGCAAAATCCACCAGGAGTAGAGCGAGAGGCGCTGGTCCAGCGAACCAAAATACCAGTGGATTTGCTGCGTCATTTTTCTATAGTGCAGGATGTAACTCCAGTCGGGTGCAGCGCTGTTTACCGTGTTCACATGCTGCTGCCAAAGCAAAAAGGCGACGAGTGCCGGCAGGTACATCCAGGCACAGCGCAGCGTCCACGGCAAGGCTTTTTCCCGAACGGCAAAAAACAGCATCGGCGGCGCCAGACAGAAAGCGTAGGGCGCTTTCACCACTGCGACAAATATGGCAGCGAGGCCGCTGAGCAACAGGTATTCCCAACGTCTTTTTTGAAGAGCGGTCAGGTAGTAATACAGCATGGCATGTGCTGCAAAAAGGACCGAAAAGTCGATATGCACCGCGCGGGAATAATAAATGCTCAGGGGCAGGGCGAGGTAGACCAGGGCAGCCAGCCGGGCCGGCTCCCTGCCGAAAAGCAGGTCGACTATCCTGAAGAAATAATAAAGCGCTCCGGCAAAAAAACAGAGAAAGACCAGGCGCGCCAGGGGTATGGATTCGCCGAAACCCCGATATGTCAGGGCCACAAGCGCCTCGGGTAGTGGAAATTCCAGGGCAAGCGTATCGGAAGCCCCCATCCAGCATACCGCCGGGTTCAACAGGTCAATACCGTTCAGATAGAAATCGCGGATATACCAGGCCGTATCGCATTGCCGCCAGTCGTGCGGAGCATCGATTTCGGCGCCGAAGTGCCAAAAACGAATCGCCAGCAGCGCCGCTACGCACCAGGGAAATGCCGCTTTACGGAGCATTTTGATTCAGGTCCTTGGTGAAGCAAATGCTGTCTGCCACGTCCGCATATTGTCCGTAATTGGGAATGATCCGGTACCCGCGTCTTTTGTATAGTTCGATGGCCTCCGGTTGACGGATGCCTGTTTCGAGTATGCAATGCATGTACGACAATTCCGCAGCCCAGCGTTCCAGTTCCGACAGTATGCCGGTGGCAATGCCCGCTTTGCGGTGCCCGGGTAAAACATACATGCGTTTCACCTCCGCTGTGTGCTCGTCGTATTCTTTTATGGCTCCGCAACCCACCGGCAGGTTTTCCAAAAAGGCCAGTACGACATGCCTGATCCGGTCAATTTTATTGAATTGGGCATAAAACGGGTGATCCTCCCTGTCCCTTTCTGCGAGTTCAGCGTCGAGGCGATTGACCAGTGCAACAAAGGCCGGATCGTGGGAATCGGTTCTGACTAGATCGATCAATTTTTTGCTTTTTCCTTATTGCCGGCTCATTTGAGTTACGCCGGACGGGTAACAGGACTCAATTTGTACACATTTACCCATCCGATCAGACAAAAGGCAGCCAGGGTTGTGGCGGTACGGATGAGGTGAAACGACCACCATTTGTCCCTGAGCCCTGCCCAGGAAGCCGGGATATCTCCCGTATCCCAGGTAATGACCACACTGTTGATCGGCTGGTTGCCAAAGCGGGTAACAAGACCACTCGTTATCAACAGCACAGCAGCCACCAGCAGGGTCGCCCGAACCACCTGATTATCCTTTTGCAGGAATGCAAACGCCAGGGTGAGGACAATGGTTATCAGCCCAAGTATCGGCATGAGCGTATTCAGGGCATTGATCGCGCTTTGTTGTTGTTCGACATAGGCCGTGGCGGACAGATGTTCAGGGTTGTAGCCAATGGAGATGCCAAAGAGAATACCGGCAATCAAACCAACCATAATCAGGTTGACCAGTCGAATAGTTTGCAAAATCATGTTGGTTTTATTTTGATGGCTCAGGTAGCCTCGTTGCTAAAACCCCGTCAATATTCGGCTCAAATATATACAAAGCCCGGTATCGTGGCTGGTCATATTTCAGGAGGAACCCGCCCGTTGCTTCCATTGTTCAAGACGTACCCCCTTCACCATCAGCCAAAGGCAAAGCGACGCTTCCGCAACAAGGCAGGGCAATAAAATGGCGGGGAATAATCCGCCCGCTATGGCAGGCGCGAGAAACCAGGCAAAACTGTTCGCGATGTAACAAATACCGCATATCACCATCAAAATGCCCAGCGTTTTTGGGAAATAGCCCGATTTGAAGATAAGATATCCCCATATCAGGCAGTTTATGCCAAAAAATACCAGGCTGATGTTGTAGCCGACGGAATGAACCCGGAGCGATACATACGCCAGGGCATGCAACTGATCCGGTTCGAACGACTGCAGATAGGCGGCGTCGCCCGAAAACAACAATACGGTGAAGAGGCTGAGTTTGCCGACCAGGTCTACTGAAATGGATACCAGGTTGAAACTGGTTGCCAGCAGCGCGAGGGGTCTGCTTACCGGTCGCAGCAGCACGTAAAAGATTAGGGCAACGGCAACAGCGCAGGCCAGCATGATAATGGTGCCGCTAATACCGATCCGGTACAGCAACTCCGAAGCCCTGATATTATTAACCGTTGCGGTGGCGTCGCCCGATACAATGAGTTTGTCCAGCACAAATGCCTCATTGAAAATGCCCGCAACAATGATGAACAGATACAGCACCCCGGCGATTCCGGCATAGCGCAGCGGGGATGTTTCAGCAATTCCGTGGCTTGAATTCATCTTTTGATATTTTAGGCGATTTCAAAATAAGAACAGGACTGACGTGTTTACCTTGCGGAACGGAGTTGCTATCCTTTGCCTAAAAATCAATAAAAATATTTTCTGCTGTTGCAGTTTATGAAATTTGACCCGAAAAGCACGACGAGTTTACCTTGTTAATAGATCAGGGGATGAAAAAACTGTTCGCCATCGCCATACTGCTCATACAACTTTCTGCCACGCTGCCGGCGCAAACAAATGTGGACAGTTTGTGGCATGTATGGAACAATACTGCACTGGAAGATACCGTCCGCCTCAATGCCTTGCATCGCGTTGTGCTCAGGCGCATGAACAGCAATCCTGACTCCGCCCGGATGCTGGCCGGAATAGAACTTGCTTTCGCCAGGGAAAAAGAACTGACGCGCTGGCAGGCAAGGGCACTGAACAATCTCGGATTGACCTATCGTTTGCAAAGCGATTACGCCAATGCCATTGACAGTTACGAGCAAAGTATTGCCTTGTCGGAAAAGTCCGGCGACAAGAACCTGATGTCTGCCATTTACGGCAACCTGGGTGACGTCTACCGCCTTCAAAGCAATTTTCCCAAAGCCATCGATTGTATTTCCAAATGCCGCGCACTTGCAGAGGAAACGGGAGACCGGAAGAAAGTCGCCGACGCTTATGTCAGCATTGCTACCATCTATTATGAAGTCCCGGATAATGATGCAAAAACCCTGGAATACCTGGACAAGGCGCTCGAAATTTACAAGTCACTGGATAACCAGATGGGTCTGTCCCTCGTATATGGCAATATGGCGGCGGTTTATCTGGACCGGAATGAACTGGACAAAGCTCTTGATTTCAATGACCGTTCCATGGCGATCCAGCAAAAACTGGGTGACGAACGAGGAATAGCCACTTCGCTGCACAACCGTGCCGTTATCCGGAGCAGCCAGGGGCGGTATCAGGAGGCGCTGGCTGATTTTAACCGGGAAATCAGGATTTTTGAAAAAATTGGCGACCAGGACGGACTGGCAGACGCCTACAACAGCATGGGCGACCTCTGGATTCAACAGGGACGCTATCCGCTTGCGATCGATGTCTGCCGCAAGGCGCTTCAAATGGCCCAAACACTCGGGGAGTCTAACCTGAGGACGATGCAGGCCTGCAATTGCCTCTACATGGCTTACCGGAAACAGGGCAATTACCGCCTGGCGTTCGAATATCTGGACCGCTATACAACCATCAGAGACAGCCTGCAAAAAGACGAGACAGACGAAAAACTCAGGCAAATGGAACGCCGGCGCCAAACTGCTGTCGACAGCCTGCAGCATGAAAAGGAAAAGTTCCAGATGGAAATTACGCATCAGCAGGCCTTGCGCAAAAAAGACCGGACGCTCGGTTGGCTTGCTGCCGGCGGGCTGGGAGGGCTTGCGATTGCACTGGCATTCTGGGTGCGCATGTTGTATTTCAGGCGGCGCTCCCAACAACTCCAGTTGCGCGCTGAAGCCTGGGCCAGGCAGGAATTGCTGTATGAGGTGGCGCTGTTGCGCTCCCAGGTAAATCCACACTTCCTGTTCAACAGCCTGAGCATCCTTTCCTCCCTCGTGCATGTGGATGCCAACCTTTCGGAGCAGTTCATCGAGCAGTTGTCCAGGTCCTACCGCTACATTCTGGAGCAGAAGGAACAGTCGCTGGTCACCTTGCGCACAGAGATGGAATTCCTCCGGTCCTACTCATTTTTATTAAAGATCAGGTTTGAAAACAAGTTCGATCTGGCAACCGCGTTGTCGGAGGAAATTCTGGACAACTGCAAGATCGCGCCGCTGACCCTTCAGTTGCTTCTTGAAAACGCCGTTAAGCACAATCGCATGTCGACAAAGGAGCCATTGGTGGTTACCATCGATGTTGAAAACGGCGATACCCTCGTGGTGAGAAATCCCCTTCAGCCCAGGGCTGCGACCGAAACATCTACCGGGATAGGGTTGCAGAATATCATCAGCCGCTACGCCTTGCTCACCGACCGACCGGTATGGGCCGGTGAAACGGAAGGGCAGTTTGTGGTGAAGGTGCCGCTGCTTTGACGGCGAAAACACGGTGTGCCATTGATTCAATATTTTTCGCAGGGCTGCTTGTTTTAACAAAATCGGGTGTAACGTATTCCCGCAGGTGTCTGTCCGATATGGCAACCTAAATCGCACACCCGATGTATCAACGTTCTCTTTTGCTCTGTCTGGCCCTGCTTTCCGGGGCATTTAAAGGTTTTACACAGTCTGAAACACCCGACTGGCGTTCGTCCGCCAACGCTGCTTTTATCTTGCACTTTACCGCGCCCGACAGTGCCGTGGCTCCTGCCATTATGGAAACGCTTGCACAAGGCATTGCAACAAACACTGCTTTCTTCGGGCAGCCATACCCGCATCCGTTCGATGTTTGGTGTTTTCCCGATCGCAGTTTGCTCGACCGGCAGTGGCAACAGGATTGGGGCGACAGCACCTTTCAGTCTGCCTGCTGGATGGTAGCCTCCGGTGTGGGCAAACGCCTTGATATACTTTCCCCCCGGATGTGGGACACGCAGGCCTGCGAACACCGCGATCCTTTCGCCGCCGCTGATTCGGCAGCATATGCCCGGCGTATGGACGATTTCCGCCGTTTGTTAACCCACGAACTCACCCACGTGTATCACGGTCAGTTTTGCCGGATTCCTGATTTTACCGGTATGGACGCCCTGGGCTGGTGGGTGGAAGGGTTGGCCACGTATGTATCCGGCCAACTCGATTCCGGTCGGCTCGAGCGTACACGTACTGTGGTACTCACGGGCAAAGCGCCGGAGAGTCTGGACCGGTTCTGGAGCGGTCCGCACCGGTACGGGTTATCGGGTTCCGTGGTGGCCATGCTGGATGCCCGTTACGGAAGAGCGGCACTGGTCCGGTTGTTGCCGCACACGACGCCGGCAGAGGTGTTTGAAGGGCTGGGAACCGATGAAGCGACCCTGTTGACAGCGTGGAAAAGTTGGTTCGAAAGATGACAGGCGCCTTTATTGCTCCGGATTTTTTCTTCTCCGTTTTTCCCTGATAATTGCAAAATCGGCATACAAATAGGTTCCGCAAATCAGGAACAGTAATGCGGGAATCAGGATGGATTTTAAACCGGTGCCTTCGAGGAGCATCCATATTCCAAGGCCTGTAAAAAGAAGAATCAAAGGGTAGATGATTAACCTTTTCAATAGATTCTTTCCGGAAAACTCCTTCTCCTGCCAGAATCGCAATTCCCGCTCTTCCTGATATCGGGTTGCCTGCTCGACCACATCCTCGCCGCTTATCGCCAGTAACAGTTGTTTCCTGAATTTGTTTTTGTTTTTAGCGTTCCAGCCGAAGGAAAAAGGATTTGATCCCAGGGATGGCTCTATCATACTGTTTATATAGATATTATTTTTGGTCCGTATTGCCGTGATCCTTATTCCATCCCATTGCCAGCCGGTGTTTTTTATTGCTTTTGTGTAGTTTTGGGTATTGTTTATCATATGCCAGCCTAAATATTTTGCCGTAGCCAAAGATGCGTTTTTGAATTGTTCTTCTGAAACCGTTAATTCCCATATGTCGAATTTTCGGGAATTTAATTTATGCCGGAATAGTAGTACGGCAACGGCAGTCAGTACAATGACAGGAAGCGATATTCTTCCGTTTGACCAGCCTGCTTGAATATTCGCCAGAATTATGGTTACCCAGAAAAAAAAGATGAACACTCCGTTTATCCAATGTCTGAGGAGTTCTGTGGTACTCAGGTAAACCCTTTTCCCGGCCAGGCTTTTTTTGATTTCAGCGTTATTCATATTGGTTGAGTTAAGTGCGTGTTCGGAAATAAATTCCCGAACACGCTCAAACAGACTGCAACGCCTTTCAACCCGGATGTTTCCCGGACACCCCAACCTTCATACTTCGCCGCCCTAGCGCAACACCGTGATGTCCCCGCTCAGGTGAACCACGCGTCCGTCTATGGTCTCTGCTTCACAGACCCATAATACGACACCCGGATCGATCAGTTTTCCGCGATAAGTCCCGTCCCACACGCTGGCGGCATTGGGCGCCAGACTTTTTTGCTCAAAGATCATGTTGCCCCAACGGTCGAATATTTGCAGCGACCGGATGTGTTTCACTTCGGGCCCTGCAGAAATCGTCAGATAGGCATTGGCGCCGCCATCGCCCGGACGGATGGCATTGGGGACATATACCCGCACGCCTTGTTCCACCTGTACGGTAAGTTTGGCACTGACAGAGCAGCCATTCGGGTCGATCGCAGTCAGTGTGTAGACGCTCGAGTTCAGCGGGGCAAAGAAAGTCGCCGGACAATCCGGGCAACGCACGCCGCTGACCGGCAGCCATTCGGCCATTGCAATCTGAAAATCTGCAACAGGGTTTACCCATGCGCTGTCGCCCAGGTGGAGTACCACGGGCTGCTGTGTAAAATCAAGTTGAAGCGCATTGCCTTCGCCAACTTTAATTTCTTTGGCCAAGGTGCAGCCTTCGGCATTGGTCGCCACAAGCGTATATACGCCGGCGGAAAGGTTTTCCCAGACCAGCGGCGTTCCCGAATAAATCCGGGCGGTGCGGTTTATGAGTTCAACCTCTACCGGAAGCAACGGGGTCAGCACAGTATCGAGCCTGATTATGCCATTCCTTCCTCCAAAACAAGGTACGTCTTGCGCCAAAGCCTCGAAATCAAGGCCCGTAAAGGCCGTGGCAGTGATGACCAGGCTATCGCAGCCGAACTGGTTGGCCAGCGTAACGGTGTCGACCCCAACCAAATCAGGGTCGCAGGACGTTGCCGTTAAAAATGTCTGGCTTTGCGGCGCCAGGCTGGTTGTTGTGACGACCAGACTGTCGCAACCCGCCGCGCTGGTAAAGAAAACGGTGTCGACCCCGACAGCGGCAGGGTCGCAGTTTTTGACAAACAATGGTGTCACGGGAATGATCGTGACGTCGAATGCAGTGGTGGTAATGACCAGGCTGTCGCAGCCGAACTGATTGACCAGTACGAGCGTGTCAATCCCTACCAGATTGGGGTTGCAGGAGGTGGCAGCCATCATGGTCTGACTAAACGGCGCGAGTGTCGTTGTGGTAATGACCAGGCTGTCGCAACCCGCCGCAC
>CALMBD010000152.1 GCA_937861115.1 uncultured Bacteroidota bacterium
CCCGCAACCCGCAACCCGCAACCCGCAACCCGCAACCCGCAACCCGCAACCCGCATGTCTACACACCAACCCGACGCACCCTCCAATGAAGGAGGCGGTTCCATTTTCGGCAAGCAACTGGTATTGCTGGCGCTGATCACCATCGGCGGCATCCTGTTGTACAAGATGTTTTTCAGCGAGGGCGGACTGAACCTGTTTCAGAGTCCGCAGGGGGTGCAGTTGACGTATATTCCGTCCGATTTTCAGCCCAACCTGGATGAAGAGGCAACGCTTCGCGTATTGTCGAATCCGGAACAGTACAAGAAGGAGTTCGACGACCTGGTGTACAATTTTAACCTCTCCCTGCTCTACCACGTCGCCAACCGGATGGCCCTGCCCGACAGCCTGAAGCGCCGGCTGGAACCCGAGTACAAGAACCACCATGAATACCTCAAGAAATTGTATTACAACGATTTCGTTGCGCTGAAGGATACCACGGCAAGTATGTACGAAACGTGGTACAACGACAACTCCAACCAGGCGGTAAAACTCTTCAACGAGGTGGCGGGCAAATACACCTGCTTTTTTGTCACCCAGATCATGGCAACGCTTCTGAAAGCAGAAGGCGGGCGCCTGATGGCCAAAGGAAAGGATGTGGAAACGCCCTGCGGGATTGCCCTGCGGGAAGGCTTGCAACCTATGGTCAACCGCCTGCAAAAAAGGGCGGAGATCATCGACTTCAGCGCCTCGCGCGGCCTGTTGAAAGAAAAAGTGCGCAAGGGTATCGCCGAACTGGCCACCTACGAATTGCGCAGCCGGCTGGGCATTGACAAAACACTTCAGTACAAACTGCTGGGCTTTTCTATTTCCGAAACGGACATCCGTGTGGAGGCGATCAGCGTCATCAAGGCCGGATTCAAACTCGATCAGTATTTCGACGTGACCTTCAGCCCGAAAAAGGGAGTCATTTACGTTACATTGCCGCCGCCGACCATCCTTTCGCACGAGGTATATCCCCGCGTCGACAAACTGGATGTGGGTTTTCTGGCCGGTATCACGGAAAAAGACATGAACGAGCGCTTCAACGAACTGCGCAGGGAGTTCCGCCAGGATGCCATCGAAAACGAACACGTGCTCGACAAAGCCAAATCGCGCGCCGACTCCGTGATGCAACTCATACTGGGGCCGGTGGTCAAGTCCGTCAATCGCAATTACAAACTCCAGGTGCGTTTCCAGAATAATACGGAGACAGCACTCTCCGAAGACGAACTGCGTCGTCGCGGTGAAGACGGACAGGCCCCCAAGCCGCCGGTTGACGCGCCCAAGCCAAAAAAAGGCAACGGGTTTATTCCACAGTAGCGTCGCCTGCGATCTACTTGCATACCGCCCGCAACTTCTTACATTTGCCACCGTTTTTTAACCGACCGGCAAAACCGGCCACTTCCGCTCTGTGTTCCACTTCGATCCGGCTAAAATTCTGGAGCAGTTCGCATACAACCCGCAGTCGCCGCTGATCTTCAGCAGCGGCCTTTTTTTGTTTTTGTTCCTTGGGTTCCTGCTGGTGTACCGGATGTTGCTGCCCAACGAACGCCTGCGCATACTGTGGTGCACCGCCTTTTCGGTTTATTTTTACTACAAAAGCAGCGGCTTGTTTTTTCTGCTGCTGGTCGCCAGCGTGGTGGTCGACTTCAATCTGGCCAAGTGGATCGAGCAGGCAAAAACCCGAGGCGGGAAAAACGGCTTGCTGGTGCTGAGCCTCGTGGCCAACCTCGGCATGCTTGCGTATTTCAAGTACACCAACTATTTCGCCGACCTGTGGAATGGCCTTACCGGGGCCGGGATTGGTCCTTTCGAGATATTTCTGCCCGTCGGTATTTCCTTTTTCACATTCCAGTCGCTGAGCTATACGATCGATGTCTACCGCGGGCAGTTGAAGGCACTCGACGATATGCGGGATTATGCCTTTTTCGTGACCTTTTTCCCGCAGATGGTAGCCGGGCCGATTGTGCGTGCCGCCGATTTTTTACCCCAGATACACAGGCCGCTGCATATTTCCCGGGAAGATTTCGGGCGTGGGGTATTCCTGTTCTGTATTGGCCTGTTCAAAAAAGCGGTCATTTCGGATTATATCAGCGTCAACTTTGTCGAGCGCATCTTCGACTCGCCGCAGCAATATACCGGACTGGAGAACCTGATGGGCGTATATGGTTATGCCCTGCAGATATACTGCGATTTCAGCGGCTATTCCGATATGGCCATTGGCATTGGCCTCCTGTTGGGATTTACCTTCCCGATCAATTTTGATTCGCCGTACCAGTCGCTGAGCGTGACCGAGTTCTGGCGGCGCTGGCATATTTCACTGTCCACCTGGCTGCGCGATTACCTGTACATCTCACTGGGCGGCAATAGAAAAGGGCGCCTTCGCACATACTTTAACCTGATGGTGACCATGTTGCTCGGCGGCATGTGGCACGGTGCAGCCACGCGATTTATCATCTGGGGCGGATTACACGGGCTTGCCCTGAGTGCCGAACGCCTGTGGAAGGATATTTTTCCCGGCATACCGGGCAGGCTTCGCAAGGTGTTGGGCGGAATCTGGACCTTCCATTTTGTCTGTTTCTGCTGGATATTCTTCAGGGCGGAGAACATGGACACGATCCGGTCCATGCTATACCAGATTGTTTTTGATTTCAGGCCCGAGGTATTGGGCGATTTTTTGGAAGGATATGCCCCGGTCGTGTTCTGGATGACCCTTGGATATGCCTTGCACTTGTTGCCCCGAACCTGGGAGCAGGGCGCCCAAAAGGTGGTAACCGGTTTGCCCCTGATTGGCAAGGCGGTGCTGCTCACCCTGTTCATTGCCCTCGTGATGCAGGTGAAATCGTCGGATGTGCAGCCGTTTATCTACTTCCAGTTTTGACGATCAGCCGCCCAGCTCGGCAATTTTTGCTTCCAGCCACTCCCAGTCGACGGTAGGCTTGCTGTTCAACTGTACCCGTAACTCTTCCAGCGGCATACTGATGTCGGCATTGCGGGTTTCCTTTTTCAGGCGGAGTGTATTCAGGCGCCGGACAGTCTTAAAGAAATTGAGCCTTTCTTCCCTGCGGTCCAGGGGGATTTCGCGGTTGCGTTCTATCCTTGCTGCGGCTGCACGAATGAGGTTGTCATCGAGTGTATCCAGTTCGTATTTGATCTTGATTTCCGTGGCGGCGGCCATGGCGAAGAAATAGATATCGTCGAGGCCGCTGTAATGCTCATAAACGGGCGCCGTTTGTTCCGCTTCCCTAAGTTTTCCCTGGGTGAGAAAAAGCATGGCCCACCAGATGCGAACAGCATACCGCGGGTATGGCTGTTTTTCTGTTTTGACCGGCTCAGACAGTCCGCCGGCATATTCGCGCAAAAATTGCTCGGCCCAAATGGTTTTACCCATTTTGAGCGCGGTATTCAGCATATTGACGATGTGCACCAGGGGCAGGTCGTCGTTATTGGAGAAATGTTTGAGTTGTTCGAGGTGCATGCCGTGCAGCCGTCCGAGAAACTCCGGGTTTTTGGTAAGCCGGTACCGTCGATTCCAGTAACTGCGCAGCATGAGGTTAAAGTCTCGGAGTCGCTCCACGGGCAGGGTATGCTGGTATTTGTACAACATTTCCGCAAAATGATCGGATACGGCGTCGGAGGCTTCCCCGTCTTCGCCTGCCAGAAACTCCAGCAACTTGGTGTACAGGGTAATACCGGGTGCGTCCTGCCAGTAGCCGTGCTGGCGCATCTGATCCACCATCAGGAGCGTAATATTTCGGTTGGCGGTCAGGCGTTCGTACTCGTCCGAGTCCTCGTCGAAGGGTTGTGCCATCCGCTGGTAGTGGACCAGCCGGCTCATCAGTTCCAGTTTGGTAAAAAGATAGAACTGATCGAGTTGTTCCAGTGCTGCGAGCAGGTTCAGGTCGCCTTCGATCCTGTTGTGCAGGTGGTCGTACCGGGCCTTTTCCAGTTCCACCAGAAAGCGGTAGTAGTGGAAGTCACTGAATTCGTATTCTTCAAAGTGGCTGAACCGGTCCTGTTCGGCGAGCAGGTTGCGCAGTTCGAGGTACAGGTTTTGAAAAAAATGCTCGCTGCGTTTTACCCGTTGCCCTTTCCCGGCGGCGGGTTTTGCGGCGTTGTTGTTTTGGTGTATCCTTTCGCTGTAAAATCGCAGCAGGGCCAACTGCTGCCGGGCGAAATTCAGGAGCAGCATGGGATTGTCTGAAAATTCCTTTTTGGAACTGCGCCGCACAGTACGTCCGCCCTTTACGGCCGAGTAGCGGAAATTGATGAACTGCTTGAGGACATGCATCAATTCCGACATGGCTTTTTCCACTTCTCCCACGGGATTGACGCGCTCGGGAAAAAGAAACTGCCCGGCGGTCTGCTTCAGCAGCCGGTCGCTGGAAAAATCCGGGTAGTCTTCGCGCAGGTATTCGAAAAGCCGTACCGTATCGTTGAAACGCGCCACTCCATTGAAGATCGGCGATCCCACGAAAAGGTGCAGGGTCTCGAATTCTTCCTGCCCGAGCAGTTGCAGCGTACGAATGAGCGGACTTTCAAGCATTTTTTGCGGCGTTTACGTGATTGTTTTATGGAACCTGTTCCTTCCGGCGTGCCGCATGTTTTGAGCGTAGTAGTACTGGATTAATGCAAAAGTCATTAAAACGGGTTGTTCGACCAATAGTTCCAACAAATATAAACTACAACCATTTGGAAGTTATGCGAAATTCTGTGTTTGCTTATCCCTTGCAGCGGGGTGCATCTTTGTCCTGTCAACAACGATGAAAGGATTTGACTAACCTCATGAAACCACAACCCGAATTGCCGGAGCCAGAGAAACCAACCCGAGAAGCCGGCCTATCCGGGCCCCAATGACCACCCGGCGCAAATACCTGACCGGCGCCACCCAAGCCCCAAAAATGTGTGCGAAAGATGAATGCGGGGGCGCCGGCAGGGCCGAGGTTACAGCGAAAATGGCCTGACGCCATATTGTTAATCCAAAATCCCGATTATGTACCATGACTCCCTTAATGATCGAGGTTCGTTGCAACCTCACACCCGAAAGTCCTCAATGGCAGCAGATTATCAATCTCCGGATTGAGGTAGGTTACCCCGGCAGAAACGGAACGGTGCTCTGGAAGCACATCGGCTGGCTGAAAGATCATCTGATGCCGGCCGGAAAAAGCATCGCCCCGGCAATATGGGAAAGGGCCTCATCAGAATTGATCCTGTTTTTCGACTTTTTGCCTGTATTGCGCGCCAACAATATTGACCCTATCAAAAACTACCGAATCCGAAAGAGTATCGTAGCTGCCAACGGGCGGTTGCGCACCATAAAATCCCGCCTGCTGAGCGGCGATTATAACGACGAGCATTTTTCTCTTGTACCCCGTTATCCTGATTCCAAAGACTGCGTAACCCCTTAAAAAACCTTCTTTTACCCGAAAAATCCTGGCCGCGAGCCGCACAACCATGAGAATGCAGCCACGACTCCATTGAACCGCATAACCATGAAAGCACCCCTTTAACCACCCCGACCCCTTTCAACCGCCCCAAAACCTTTTACCCCCCACATTTTTCTATCCCATTAATCGATCAAAAAACCACACGCCCGGAAAAAGTTGCCGGGCAAAAGTCATACACACCTCTGTATGACCTCATCCAAATGATGCACGATGGCCCGCTTCCGTTCGCTAGGTTGCGGGTCATTTTTGTTTAATTTGGCGTGATATACAGCCCACAATTGGATGCCACACGACAAGAGTTTAGTTTTTTGAGAAAACTTGTTCGGATAATACGAATTTGATGGAAATTTCGCGGTTTTTCAAAGCGCTATTTAACACACATGAAAGGCTTAACGATTCCCCGTATTACAGGCATCTGCATTCTCCTGCAACTACAGGTTGCCATCATATCTGCACAAACGGCAGTTTGGACGGATATCCCAGAGAACCAAATACATGTCAACCAAAGTGATCGCCAGATTATTCCCCTGGTTTACCGAACCCTTCAACTCGATTTTTTACAACTTAAAAACCTGTTGTCCAACGCACCCAGCGAATCGGAAGTGATCGCCGGAGCACCTGGCCTCGAACTGCTCCTGCCTATGCCCGACGGCGGAATGGCGCGTTTCAGGGTTTGGAACGCACCGATCATGCATCCTGATTTGGCTGCACAATACCCTGACATACAAACGTTTGCCGGGAAAGGTATCGATATGCCCACGGCAACTTTGCGAATGGATGTTACGCCCGCAGGGTTTCACGCCATGATGCTTCGAACAGGGAAGGGCAGTGTGTTTATCGATCCATATGCAAAGGGGAATACGGCATATTACAATGCCTACTTTAAAAAGGATTTTGTAAAGGGCGATGCGGATATGTTCGTGTGCCACGTCGACAACGAGCCGACGGCGCCGGTGCCGGCCAATGTTGCCGTCGGGCCCCGTGCGGGCGACTGCGGCAACCTGCGCACGTATCGGCTTGCTTTGGCCTGTACGGGCGAGTATGCCAATTTCCACGGCGCTTTCGGGGCGGATAAAGCGCCTGCCCTGGCGGCCATGGTCGTCTCCATGAACCGTGTGAACGGTGTGTACGAGATCGATTGCGGCATCCGGATGATTATCATCGGCAACAATTCCAACATTATTTACACCGATCCGGCAACCGACCCGTATACCAACAACAACGGCAGTACCATGCTGGGCCAGAACCAGACGACCTGCGATGCCGTCATCGGATCGGCCAATTACGATATCGGACACGTATTCAGCACCGGCGGCGGCGGTGTGGCAAATCTCAACGGTCCCTGCAACAGTACACTGAAAGCAAGAGGGGTGACGGGCGGACCGAGCCCCGTGGGCGATCCGTTTGATATCGATTACGTCGCCCATGAAATGGGGCACCAGTTTGGTGCCGACCATACCCAGTACAACAACTGCAACCGGGTAGCGGCCTCGGCCATGGAACCCGGCAGCGCCTCAACAATCATGGGTTATGCAGGTATTTGCGCGCCAAATGTCCAGAGCAACAGCGACGCCTATTTCCATGCTCGCAGTATTTTTCAGATTGCCAATTTTGTGGTGAACGGCAACGGCAACTCCTGCGATGTTCCTGTGGCAAACGGCAATGCCGCACCGACAGTCGGCAACGTGACGGACAAAACGATTCCCATATCCACGCCTTTTATCCTGTCTGCCATTGCCAGCGACCCGAATGGCACCCCCATGTCGTTCTGCTGGGAACAAATGAACGGGTATTCTGCGCCCATGCAGCCGATGCCGCCTGTGTCGACCAACTCCACCGGCCCGATGTTTCGCACCTTCGATCCGACCGGCTCACCATCCCGGTATTTTCCCAACTTTAATGATGTGCTCGACGGTATCAACCCGGAATGGGAGGAATTGCCTTCGATCAGCAGAACCATGCTGTTTCGCGTGACAGTGCGCGACAACAACCCCAACGGGGGATGTACCGCCGAGGACGACGTTACTATTACCACGACAGCCGCTGCAGGGCCGTTTCTGGTTACCTCCCCCAACGCAGTAGTGTCCTACAACCCCGGCTCCATGCAAACGGTCACCTGGAACGTTGCCAATACCACGGCCTCGCCCGTCAGTTGCGCCAATGTGGATATCCTGATCTCAACGGATGGGGGACAGTCGTTTACCGTGTTGCTCGCCAATACGCCGAACGACGGCGGCCAACTGGTGACGATGCCCAATGTGGTGTCTGACTTTTGCCGGATCATGGTGCGCTGCTCCAATAACTATTTTTACGACGTTTCGAACGTGAATTTCCAACTCGCGGTTCAACTTCCCGTTGAGTTGACAGATTTCAACGCAACACTGGAAGGACAATCGGTCGTACTACAGTGGGCGACTGCTTCCGAACAGGATAACGAAGGCTTTTTTGTGGAACGCAGCACTGATGGCGGTGTGGGCTTCAGGTCTGTCGGATGGGTGGCCGGTAAAGGAACTACAAGCGGGATGCAACACTATTCCTTTACCGATACAGAACTGCATCCCGGACAGGCACACTACTACCGTTTAAGGCAGGTCGACCGGGATGGCAGCATCCACTATTCCACTATCCGGGTGGTATATCCCGGGAAAAGTGCGGGCATTGCGGTATATCCAAATCCTGCTACGGGTTCGATCGGACTTACGCTGCCGGATGGCTGGTCGTATGATCAGGCACTGGTCAGGATATGGAATATGTCGGGAAAACTTGAAATGGAACGCTCCTGCGAATCAGGCGATCTCATTGATATTCAGGCGCTGCCGGCAGGGTTGTATCGACTTGAGTTGTCGGCTGACGGTGTTTCGCGTGATGCGGTTTTTGTGAAGCAGTGATGCGAATTTATAAAGTGGTTGCGGACAGGATTTACAAGTATTAATGGAGGAGCGGGAATGCCCTTCCAAATACTGCCAATACCTGTAAATCCTGTCCGACAGCCGACTAGGATACCAGTTTGGCGTCGAGTTCGATGGGAACTGCCGACAGCGCCTTGCTCACGGGGCAACCCGCTTTGGCGGCATTGGCCAGTTCGGCAAACTTTTCGGCGTCAATGCCCGGAACGTTGGCTTCCAGGTGCAGGGTGATTTTTTCAAAACCCCAGCCACCGCCGCTGTTTTCCATGTCTATCGTAGCAGAACACCGCAGTTCTGTAGGCGGGAACCCGTCTCCACTGAGCCGGAAACTCAGCGCCATGATATAACAACCTGCGTGTGCGGCTGCAATAAGTTCTTCGGGGTTGGTGCCTGCTTTTCCGTCTTCATTCTGAAAGCGGAGTTTTGCGGAGTAAGGCGTGCCGGTCAGAACGCCCGAAGGGCCATCAAGTGTGCCGGAACCTTCAGCGCCGGTGCCTTGCCATACGGCAGATGCTGTGCGTTTAAAATGTGCCATAATTGTGTCTGTAGCAGTTGTTATGCAGTGATAAATAGGTGTATGATCAATGGGCAAAACAGGACAGGCGCAAAAAGGTTTCGACTCAGGTACCGCCGGCTCAGGTACCGCCGGGGTACCGCCGGCTTTAGCCGGCGCCGAATACCACCAGTCCCTCCAGGTTAAAACAAACACCCGCTAAAGTAGTGATTGAAACAGGCGCCGGCTTTAGTCCCGGTTGAAACAAGCGCCGGCTCAGGTACCGCCGGCTAAACCGTGATTAGAGCAAACGCCGGCTAAAGCCGGCGGTACCAAGCCGATATGCTTTCATCCTGACCTTCTTTTCCCTTCCGGTCGTCGTAAAATCTTCCCAGGCTAATTGTACACCGGGCAGGTCTTCCAGTTGCGGGCGTTTGTGCGGGGTGATCACCACCAGCATTGGAGCGGCCTGCAGGAGATTCCAGGTCAGCGAAAAAAGGTCTTTCAATGGGCAGAGGTGTAGGGCAAACGAACTGATAATAAGGGAGTAACTCCCGAACGATGCGCCTTTGACGATATCCCTGAACGAAAACTGCAGGCATGGGCGCCCCGTTTGGCGTTCGTACAAGGCATGGGTAAAAGGGTCGCAACCGGTGATGTTTTGTATGCCGGATGCCTGAAGCACCTGCGTCACTTCACCGCCACCCGCTGCAAAGTCGAGCACCGGGCCGGAGCAGTCAAAACGCGTCAGGTTGCGTTTGATCAAATCCTGTATTTCCCGGAAATGCGGGTTTTGATAATCCTGTGCATGCTCGCGGTAATACCCCTCGGCGCCGTGTTCATCATATAAGGGTCGGATGGCCTTCACGGTCAGTTGTTTATTTGTTCGCGCTCCCGCAGGCGTTTGCCAAGCAGCCGCTCCAGACTGTCCGTCTCCATTCTGTAGATCGGGTCGTCGAAGGGGGTGTCGTATCCTTTGGTTTTGTTTTTTCCGAACACCTTGAGTTTTACCGTGGTATAGCGCTTGGGGTTCAGGCGAAGGTCCTGAATGAGCAACTGGGTGTGGCGCAGGGTACGTTCAAGGTCTTCCGCCAACTGCTCGTCGTTCAGCAGTTTGCCGGCAATACCCTTGCCCTTTACCAGGTTTTGCGCCAGGGTATCGACCCTGGACATGGTGCGTCCGGCGGCATTTACCGTGGTGCGCAGGTTGGCTATATTTGCCGTAAGGGTGTCCAGCGCCACCCTTGCCTTTTCGGAACTTTTGTCGAGACCGGCATTTTTGAGTTGGCTGGTCAGCGTGTCCAGGTTGCTCAGAATATGACTGATTTCGTCCTTGTTGGCATTGAGCGACTGGGAAAAACCGGCGGCATTTTCGACCGTCATTGCCAGGCTGCTGGTAGTGGCGTCGAGTAGTCGATTAATTTTTGCGGTAAGCAACTCGATGTTTTTCAGCGAGTTATCCAGCGCTACCAGCGAACCGGCCATGCTTTCAGGATTGGCCCGGGCCAATGAGTCCATATTGATGGCGAGCCCTTTGCGCAGGCGCTCGGTATACAGGTCCAACTCGCCCGGGGCGATCATGCCTGCCAGAAAAGATCGGGAACCACTGCTCAGGTAATCGCCGCTTTGGGCGCAGTCGTCTCCATCACAGGCGTGGTTGAACACCAGTTCGACGGCACGCCCTCCCATAAAAGTGGGGCTGGTAATAGTGGCTACGGCATCCTTTGGAATGTCGAAGCCCCGCTCGATATTGAGCACCACTATGATGGTGCGGTCGTCGGCCTTATCGATATAAATGTCCTTCACCATACCCACCTGCAAGCCCCTTATAAAGACGGGCGCGGAGGTATTGAGTTCCTGAACGTTGTCGTATTTTACGTAAAAGGTCTTGGAAGTGGTCAGTATGTTGATGCCTTTCAGGAATTTATAGCCCCAGATGCCAAGGGCTACGGCCGATATGGCAAGCAGGGCGACTTTTACTTCGTTGCTGAGTTTAAACATTTGTTGTAGATGGTATGGCTGTACGGTTGCTGAATGGAGTTTTTCGTCATTTGCCGCTTGTGGCGACGATCGCAGCCGTTTTGAAACCGAGGTTTTTGATTTCCGGCAACATTTTTTCCGCTTCTGCGCGCGAGTCATAGTTGCCGGTAAAATAATGGTACTGGTCTTCTATCTTTTCTTCTTTAATGTCGCCGATCAACCCCAGTTGCCCGGCGTTCCGGTCCATTCTGATAGGCCAGGAAAGCAGAAAAATTCGATACGTTTCCTTCTGGGCATTGTTTTTTCCCGTGGTCGTATTGGATACGGGCACGGATTGTTTTTTAGCCGTATCGGTGACTTTATTCGCTTGTTTTTCCACCTTTACCGGGGCCTGCACGGTGGCCGGACGGCTGTTCACGGAAGTGCCGGTGGAGCCGCCTTTTGCCACCATGGAGGGCGAGTTGGCAGTCTTTTTATCGTCGGAACGCGTTTTGGACGCCGTAGCGCCGCCTTCCATTTTAATTTTATAGGCTTCAAAGGCTTCAAAGATGGCAGTGGCCATTTGCTCGCGCCCGGTTTCAGAGGCTATGAAATCTTCCTCGGTCCGGTTGGTCAGATAACCCGTTTCGATGAGTACGGCCGGCATGGCTGTTTCGCGCAGCACGAGAAATCCGGCTTGCTTCACACCCCGGTCATTTCTGAAAGCCGTGGTTTTTGCCTGTTGTTGCACCAGGCTGGCAAAAAGGATGCTTTGCTCCAGGTATGCGCTCTGCCAGACACTGCCCAGAATATGCGCTTCCGGACTGTTGGGATCGTACCCCTCGTAATTTTTTTCGTAGTTTTCTTCCAGGTAAATAGAGGCGTTTTCCCGTTTAGCCACCTCGAGGTTGTGGGAGGCGGTATGCAGGCCCATGACGTAGGTTTCGGCGCCCTTGACGCTCGATACGCTGATGGAATTGCAATGCACGCTGATAAAGAGATCGGCGTTATTGCGGTTGGCAATGGCTGCGCGTTCGTTCAACTCGATAAAAACATCCGAGTCGCGCGTGTAGATCACCTGCACATCTGGGTAGGCGTTCTTAATCAAATCGCCCAGTTTGAGCACAATAGCGAGCGCATTGTCCTTTTCCCTCGACGATGCGCCGATGCATCCCGGATCTTTGCCGCCGTGGCCTGCATCGAGCACGATTTTTTTGATGAGATAGGCAGAACCGGGTGGTTGCGAGATGTCCGGCGACTTATTGTTGTCAGTGTAGCAGGATTCTCTACTTTTGCCGGCCGGGGCGTGTTCGCACCGTCCTGACCCTTCCGCACAGGTCGGGTGGAGGTTAAAGTTTTGTAAAATAAGCCACGCGGCAGACAGCAACAGCGTTCGTAAGGCAAATTTTAGTCTCATAGATCAATTTTGGGCATCCGGCATACCGGATCAATTTGGGTAACTATAACGTACAACTCTCAAAAGGCTTCATCCCGAACCCTGTTATTGTGAGAAAATTGTTGGGCAAATATCGTCTTTTATTCCGAATCGCAGCCCTGCTTGTGTGTGCAAATGCATCGGCACAGGTTCCGCTGGATACGATCCCGCCGTCAGAGGCAGCTCGGGATACGACCCTGCAGGCACAGCCGGACTCGACGATCGTAGATATGAGGGGGATAAAACTGTCCAATGAGTCTTTTGACGACGTGGTGGAATACGGTTCCCGGGATTCGATGTGGTTCGACGTAAAAAACAAACAATTGCACCTGTACGGCGAGGCCTCCGTCAAATACACGTCGCTCAGCATCAAGGCCGGCTATATTTTGCTGGATTATGCGAAAAACGAGATATCGGCCGAGCCGATAGCCGACAGTACCGGCAACAAGGTCGGGCTGCCCGATTTTCAGGACGGCGAACAAAACTTCACCGCCTCGCGCCTGCGCTACAATTTCAAGACAAAAAAAGGCGTGATCTACGAGGCGCGCACCAAACAGGAAGATATGTATGTGCTGGGCTCCAAGGCAAAATTTGTCGGAGCCGCCGATGCCGACACCTCGCGGTCGCGCAACACCATCTACAACCAGGACGCCCTGCTGACTACCTGCGACAACGATCATCCGCACTTTGGTATCCGCACAAAAAAATTGAAAGTCATCCCCGACAAACTCGTGGTGACGGGTTTTTCCGTACTGGAAATCGGCGGCATACCGACACCGCTGGTGTTGCCCTTCGGCTTTTACCCGATCACCAAAACGCGCAAGGCGGGCCTGATCATACCCAAAGACTTCGAATTTGCCGATGCGGAGGGTCTGGGTATCAAGGACTTCGGTTGGTACCAGCCCATTTCGGAGCATATTGATGCGACGGTGTTGTTCAATGCCTACACCAGCGGCTCCTGGGGCATTTCGGGTAATGCGCGGTACAGCAAACGCTACGGATACCTCGGCGATTTCCGCATTCGCTACAACAATCGCGTCTCGGAAGACCAGATGGCGCAAAAGATATCGGCCAAGTCGTTCGGCATTACCTGGACCCATAACCAGGATAGCAAGGCACATCCCACGCGGCGGTTCGGCGGTTCGGTGAACATCGAAACCAACCGCGACCAGAACCGCAATCGGAACGATTTCCAGAGCGTGTTCCGCAATACCTTGAACTCCAACCTGAACTATTCCCAGTCGTTCCCGGGTAAACCCTTCGCCCTCAACGCCGGCCTTTCGCACTCCCAAAATACCCAGACGCGCATCATGGACATCAGTCTGCCGAACGTGACGTTCACGATGCAGCGTATTTTCCCGTTCAAGCGCAAGGAGGCGCTGGGCAAGGAACGCTGGTACGAAAAGATTTCGCTGACCTACAATTCCAAACTGCAGAACAACTTCCGGACGGTAGATACACTGCTGTTCTCCCGCCAGACCCTGGAGAGCGCCAAAATGGGTATTCAGCACAATGCCAGCACAGATTTCACCTTTAAAATTTTCAAATACATCAACGTAGCGCCCCGGCTCGATTTTGAAGAAAACTGGTATCCGTACACCATTGAAAAGAAACTGCTCAACGAGACCCGGTATGTGTACGACACCATTCAGGACGGCGATCAGATGTTGATAGTCGTCGACAGTGTGAAAACGCAATTCGGCATCGATACGACCGTGCGCCACTGGGGATTCAACAGTTATCGCCGCTACAATGCGGGTATTTCTGCCAATACGGCCCTGTTTTTTACCAAACAATTCAGAAGGGGCTGGTTGCGCGGGTTCCGCCATACCATGAAACCCTCGGTAGGTCTTGGCTTCGGCCCCGATTTTTCCAATGCGCCGTACCGCAATTATTACCGGACGGTCGAAACCGATCTCAGGCCCGCGTTTAACGATACCCTGAGTTATACGATTTTTGACGATGCCGTTTTCGGGCGCCCGCCGAGTATTCCGGGGCGGCGCGACATTATTGTCAACTACAGCCTGCTCAACGTCCTGGAATTCAAGTTTCACTCGGCCAAACGCGACACGGTTCTCAAAAAACGCATTTTCGACGGACTTACCTTCAGCGGAAACTACAATATCACCGCCGATTCGCTGAACTGGAGCGAGATCAGCACCGGCGGCCTGTTCCGTTTCTTCAAAGGTGTGGTCAACCTGACCTGGAACGCGCGCTTCGACCCATATGTCGCAGATGCAAAAGGCCGGCGGGTCGACCGTACGGTGCTCCGTGAACGCGGGAAACTCTGGCGCACCACCGGCTTCGGTTTTCAGATCAATACCGTGTTCTCGATCAAACAGTTGCGCGATATTTTTTCGGGAAAAGAAGTGGAGGAGGCTACCGGAAGACCCGTAAACCGACCCACGGTGAAAGACGATCTGCTGGGCTGGTTCGACGATTTCAGGGTGAACCACAGCATTTCCTTCAACCGGCAGTTGATCCCAACCGGGTTCGGCACCGAACGCGATACTTTCGTGATCGGCCGCAACAACGTCAGCCTTGCAGGGCGCATACCGCTGTCCTCCAAATGGTCGATCAACGTCAGCAATATCGCCTACGATTTTCAAAGCAAACAACTGGTTTACCCCGATCTCGGATTCACCCGCGACCTGCATTGCTGGGAACTCAGCATGAGCTGGCAGCCCGTACGCGGCACCTATCTGTTCACGATCAATGTGAAACCGGGCACCCTCGACTTCCTGAAAATACCCTACCGGAAAAATAATTTTGATGCGCGGTTGTAGTGACGCCCGTGGAAATTCTGCCAACGACACGCCAGCCGGCCTTACTGCTCCGTTACACGCTCCAGTCGATCACCGTTTTCCCTTGTTTTTCCAGGATCTCATTCGTGTGGGAAAAATGCCGGCAGCCGCGGAAGGCATCGCCGGCGAGCGGCGAAGGGTGTGCCGATTCGAGCACATAGTGTTTGGTCTGGTCGATCAGCGGCTTTTTACCTTTCGCAAAATTGCCCCAGAGCAGGAACACCACCCCCTCTTTTTGGTCCGAAATATGGCGTATCACGGCGTCGGTAAACGTTTGCCAGCCGATCTTCTGGTGTGAGGCGGGTTGCCGGGCTTCCACGGTGAGCATGGCATTGAGCAATAGCACACCCTGTTCGGCCCAATGGGTCAGGTCGCCATGAGCGGGAATGGGCAGCCCGAGGTCGCTGTTGATCTCCTTGTAGATATTGACCAGCGAAGGGGGAATCTTCACGCCTTTGGGCACCGAAAAGCACAGGCCCATCGCCTCTCCCGGGTTGTGGTAGGGGTCCTGACCGAGAATGACCACCTTCACAGCATCGAACGGCGTTTTGTTGAAAGCGTTGAAAATCAGTGGCCCCGGGGGATAAATAGTGTTGCCGGCCTGTTTGGCGGCTACCAGGAAAGATTTGATCGCAGCGAAGTAAGGCTGATTAAATTCATCGGCAAGCACTGCTTTCCAGCCCGGTTCGATCTGTACATTTGCGGCAGGGGGAGTGGGTTCCATGGCACAGGTTGTTTCAGTCGTGAGTCTTTGGCCGCCGGGAGCGGGATGGGCTCCGGGATGCGACCTGTTTGGCACACAAGGTAAAACGCCCGCCGGAACTTTCCTGCCCGCCCTGCAGGTTGGGTTACCGAAAGTTGTTATTTTTGCGGCATTGTATTCGTTTGGTCCCGTAGCTCAACGGATAGAGCAACAGCCTTCTAAGCTGTAGGTTACTGGTTCGAGCCCAGTCGGGATCACTAAGCACCCCGGTTTTTTCCTGTTGGAAGGGACCGGGGTTTTTTGTTTTCCTTTTTGTCATCCTCGCAGGGGATCTACCCATGCCCCATTCTTCGCATGTCCCACAATACGCCCTTTTTGTCATCCATTTTTGTCATCCTCGAAGAGGATCTACCCGTGCCCACCTTCTTCGCATGCCCCACAATACGCCCTTTTTGTCATCCCTTTTTTTGTCATCCTCGAAGGGGATCTACCCATGCCCACATTATTCGAATCCCTCAAAGGGAGAATTGAACCCCAAAGAAGGACTAAACGTATCGTGGGGCATGCGAAGAGCGGGTGTTGGGTAGGTCCCCTGCGGGGATGACAAAAAGGGCGTATTGTGGGACATGCGCAAAATGGGTGTTGGGTAGATACCATACGGGGATGACAAAAGGGGCGTATCGTGGAGCATACGAAGAGCGGGTGTTGGGTAGATCCCCTTCGAGGATGACAAAAAAAGGGATGACAAAAAAGGCGATACCCCCCCTCACTTTGCCCTCAACAAGATACTTTCTCCCATTGTGAGTCCCCTGCCCAGCACAAGTTCGGCGGCGGCGGCAAGTTTTTTGTTGCGGATGCCGTTTTTTGCAAAGGATTGAAGATCAGTCCAGATCACTTCCCCAAGGGTATCGGCGCGGTTTTTTTCGTCGGGCAGGTCCTTGATGGCCTGGTACTCCGAGGCTGCCTTTTCCCAGTCGCCTGTGAGCAGGTAGCCGTGGGCCAGGTTTATGCGCACCTGATTTTCCCGCAACAAAGGATAGGCTTCCAGCGCGGCGGGAATGGCACGCCCCGGCTTCCTGGTGAAGCAGGCAAAAAAACTGAATTTATTGAGCGCCTCTCCAAGCCTGGTCCGGTTTTCCGAGGAACTATCGGCTTTGAGCAAGGCGCGGCAGGCGCCGACGTAGAGCAAAGCAGTGTCGGCAGCTGCGCGGTAGCCGGCTTGGTCGGCCAAAAGTGATACGCGGTTTTCCAGAAAATCGGCTGCTGCGCGGGCCATTTCGATTTGACGGGTGTGCATGAGCCGGGCGGATTTGGGGATGCCGGCGCGGGTAGCCTCGGCAAGCCGGGTCTCCTCGTCGCTTTGGAGCAGGGGCAGCAGGGTTGTTGCGATACTGGCATAGATGGAGTCGAGTTGCAGGATCTCTGTAGACAACAGCGATGAATCGGCAGTATTTGCTTCGAGTACGGCGGAGAGAAAGCGCAGCCTGGCCTCGGAAGCGCGGCCGTTGCAGTACAGGGTATATGCGAAATTTGCTTCTATACGGACTCCCATACTATCATAACCGACGGCTTCCCGGGCAGATTGCAGCGCTTCTGCAGGCCGGTTGTTGAACAATTGAAACCAGGCCAGCCTGCTGCGCGATACGGCTGCCCAGCCGGTACGGTAATTCCCGTTGTCCGGGTTTAGTTGTGTCAGGCTGATGCAATATTCGGAGGCGCGCGACATCGTTGCTGCCGCATCGGCATAGTCCTTTTGTTCGAAATAAAGGCTGCCCAGCACATATGCAGTATTTGCCAGATCTTGGATAACTGCCTTCTTCATTTCCGGGAAGGCCTGAACCCCGGCCTCTGTTTTCCCGAGCAGATCAAGCGCATGGAGCATCATGTCACGGCGTACTTCGAAAGTGGTATCAGCCTTTTCTGAACCATACCTGCTAAGCGTATTCCCTGCCGCCCGAACAGCGCTCCATTTTGAGCGCAGGTGGGCCGGATTGCCGGTGCGTTCCCCGAGCCGGGCATATATCAGGGCTGCCTGTTCCAGGTGTTGTGCTTTTTCTACCGGGTTGTCCGAACGGGTAGCGGATTGCTCGAGTTTGCCGGCCTGGTAAAGCAATGCTGTTGTATCCGGCAGCCGGTCGAGCAACGCGGCTTCGGACGTAGGGTAGGGGGGCAAACCTATGCCGTAAAGAAAGGCGGCTGTGCTGTCTGCGGCGTCAAAAAGCAGCAAGCGCAACGCGTGTTCCGCATCGGGCAGGACGGCGCGCTGGTTTTTCAGTTTTTGAAAATCCTTGAGCAAAACTTGCTGCTGCTTGCCTGTGATGGACAGGTATAACAGGGAAGACATGGCCGTGGCGAAATAGCCGGGCGTAGCCTGTACACCGTCAGACTCGCCTGCCCCCTGGTGTGAGCCGCCCGGGTCGCCCGGGGATTTGGCAAGCATGGCCAGGGCCAACAGCCTTTGTGCGTCCTGGTCTCCGGGCATGACCTGTAAGGCGCGTCGGGCGAGCAACAGCGCAGAATCGGGCTGCGCCGCAACGATACACTTGAATCCCCATTCGCGGTACAACCGGGCTAGTTTTTCGGAAAAATTGACCTCATCGCCCATACTGTTGGCGGCAAACTGATACAGCCGTGCTGCACGGGCGTACTCCGGCGCCGTGAGGCCAAGATCGTCACGGTTACGGGCACGGGCGGCGTACAGGTCGGCAAAAGCGGCGATCTGCCAGGCCTCGCCGGTCTGGCGAAGCAGCGCTTCGTTTTGATCCTGAATGTCGAGCAGCTTATCCAGGTCCCAGGCGTCCAGTTGTTCGACGATAAGTGCCGCAAGACGCCGCACCTGTTGCAAGTTTTGAATGATCCGATCCGCATCGAGGTCCCAGATTTTCGCCGTTTTGTCAAAAGACCCTGTTGCGAGCCTTAGTCCGTCAGGTGAAAACGCCACGCTCAGGCCGTATTTAGAGTGGCCTTCGAGGGTAAGCGCGGCTTTACCGGAATCGAGGTCCCAAATTTTCGCCGTTTTGTCAAAAGACCCAGTTGCGAGCCTTCGTCCGTCGGGAGAAAACGCCACGCAATTGACGGAGGAGGAGTGTCCTTCGAGCGTAAGCGCGGCTTTACCGGAATCGAGGTCCCAGATTTTCGCCGTGTTGTCGGAAGACCCTGTTGCGAGCCTTCGTCCGTCGGGAGAAAACGCCACGCTCAAGACGGAGGAGGAGTGTCCTTCGAGCGTAAGGGCCGCTTTGCCGGAATCGAGGTCCCAGATTTTCGCCGTGTTGTCGGAAGACCCTGTTGCGAGCC
>CALMBD010000153.1 GCA_937861115.1 uncultured Bacteroidota bacterium
GCCGTCGCCTTTTCCTGAACGGAAGGCAGCGGCGCCCGGGCTGAAACAACCGGTACCGGCTGGCTTTCCTGTACCGGAGCATTCCGGGTAATGGGGAAGGTCAGGGAAAAGGTCGTACCGGCGCCCGGTGTACTGGCTACTTCGATCGAGCCGTCCAGGAGTTTGACGAGTTCACGGGTCAGGGCCAACCCTACACCGGAGCCCTGGGGTTTTTGGGTTGCCATATCTTCCACCTGGTAAAACTGGTCGAAAATATAGGGCAGGGCTTCCGGAGCGATCCCCTGTCCGGTGTCGCGCACCTGTATGGTCAATTGCTCCAGATCGTTAACGCTTCGACGGTCGATCTGCAGGTAAATATCACCGGGCGCAGGCGTGTATTTGATGGCGTTGGACAAGAGGTTCGACAGGATGTGCATCATTTTGTCGGGATCGTAGTCCATCTCCAGGGTTTCGGCGTTTGCAAGCACGTGTATGCGGAGACCTTTAGCCTGGGCCAATTGTACAAAGGATTCGGCGATGTAGCGGAGGTAAGGGATGATGTTGCCCTGTACCAGGTGTACCTTGAGCGCGCCGGATTCGAGTTTGCGCAGGTCAAGTATCTGGTTGATCAGTGTAAGAAGTTGATTGCTGTTGCGCTGGATGAGTTCCATGCCTTTCTCCAGCCATTGTTCGGGTTGCTGCCTGATTTGCGTAACCATTCCGGAGATCACCGTGAGCGGCGTGCGGAATTCATGGGAGATATTGGTAAAGAAGCGGGATTTCAGTTCATCCATTTCCTGCAATTCTGCTGCCTGCTGCTCGATCAGTTCCTTGTCATGCCTGATCTGTTCTGTCCTTATGGCTACTTCCGCTTCCAGGCGTTCCCGTTCCGTATGCAAACGGCGTATCCAGAAATAGGCGCCCAGCAGGAAGGGCAAGGCGCAAAGCACATAGAACCACCAGGTTTTGTAAAAAAACTCCTGAACGGTAACCGGAATGGCCAGGGGCGTTTCCGTCCATTGCCCTTTGGCATTGATCCCCCTGATCAGAATGGTATACGACCCGACAGGCAGATCGTTCAGTAACAGTTCGGAACTGGAGCCGATATTCGTCCAGATCGCATCCTTTTCGCCTTCCGGGTTGTCATCGCGGTCGTGTCGCAGCCGGTAGGAGAATGCACATTTCTCGGGATTGATTAAGTCTGACAGGCCAAAATCAATTTTGATATAGCGGTGTGCGGCAGGCAGAACGATCCGCTCAAGTTCGCCCGGGCGGCTTGTCCGGTGGGTCTCGTTATTTACAGACTGGTCATAAAATCCGATATCAGTGAGGTAAATCTGGAGCGGATCCTTTTGCGCTGACAACGATTTAACTTTTTGGGGCTCCAACAGGGTAACCCCGTTCACTCCGCCAAAAAGCAAGCGTCCGTCCCTGGTTTTTAGATAGGAATACCGGTTGAATTCCCGGTGTGCCAGCCCATCCTCCTCCGAGAGTTCGAACAACACGTTGCCGTTGGGCGACACGACGGTAAGGCCCTCGAATGTGGATAACCAGCGGTCCCCCTGATCATCGGCAAGGATGCCCACCACCGAATTGTTGGATAGCCCCATGCTTTGATTGAGTACCCGCGTAGCGCCGGTTGCCGGGTTGTAAAACAGCAGTCCCCCCCCAAGGGTGCCGAGCCACAGCTCGCCGTTTTCTGCTTCGTGGATACACATGATCCGCTCGTCCGCCAGTCCGTCGGCCTTTCCCAGACGCCTGGCGGAGCCGGTACGGGGGTCGACCCGCCATAGCCCGTTCAGGGAAGCGACCCACAGGATGCCGTTTTTGTCGACAACCAGTTCATTGGCGGTACCTCCGATTTTCAGTGGAGCGCCTTCGTTCAGGAAAGGGCTGAGTTTGCCCTGATCGAGGTGATATCGCCAAAGTTCATTTTCTGTGTTGGCTAAGGCAATCTCCCGCGACTGGATAAAATTGAATTTTTCAAAATCTTGTCCGACATCATAGTACCGGAAAGTCTGGTCCTGCTCCTGATAACAAGCCAGGCGCTTCTCTGAGCAGGGAATCCATAATTGCCCATCTTTCGACACTATTTGCATATAGTTGCGGACCTGGCACCATGGATCGTTATTCTCTCTGCAAGCCAATCTCGTGGCCTTCATGGTCAGCAGGTCAAGTATGGCCTTATTGCCGGACTCTGAAGTTACGAGCACCCGGTTCTTGTCGAATTGCCCCATTGCCCGGCTGGCCCAGCCTTCCAGCCCCGCCCTAACCGGTAAATTGGCCTTGACCTCCACTGCAATCATGCCGCCGCCGGTGGCGATGAGTACTTGTTTTTTAAAATCCCGGCTGAAAAAACAATCGCCCACAGCTATGTTGTACCTGCCGGCTGCGGCCATTTGCGTTACTGGTTTAAAATCGAACATCTGGCCATTCCGGTCCCATAAAACGCCGGCAACCACTTCGGAATTCTTTGGCAGAGCCGATTCAAAATTCCGGGCAAAATGTACGAGTGTATTTTGCTGGTTGTCCTGAAAAAAATTGACAAGAAACCTGCCGGGTATATTCATCTGCCGGACATAGGCATTCAGTTGTGCGTGCCGGGCAAACTGTTCAGTCAGAGGATCAAATAGAAAAAAGCCACCGTATGCACGCAGATAGAACAACCACTTGCCACCAGGAACGACAGTCATATTCAGACTGCTAAGATCCTGCAAAAGAGCGGGATTGGGGTCTTCCCGAAAAGTATTGCCCGTCAGTTCCTGCCAGGTATATTGCTTTATGCTGTTGCCGGTCAACGAATAGCGAACGAACCCTCTGTCTCCCAGAAGAAAACATAACTCCTCGCCGGATCGCAGCGCCGGAATGTCGCCGGAAAAACCGGCCTGCGGCTCCCCGGAAGCCGGTACACGGACGAGTAATTTTTTGGTTTCAGGCGTAAGGGAATACAGGGCATAAAAGCCCGGGCTAACTGTCAATATGTAGGCTTCATCTCCCGAGCCGGCGATCATATTCCGGACTTCCTCGGCGTTGTCAAACGAAACGATCCGGGTGGCTCCATTATCCGGATTATACAAAAAAGCACGGGTGCTTTTGTCGTTGGTGCCGAAAAGAAAGCCTTTTTCTGTGCATCCCTTCAGATACCCTGCAAACGGACCTGCCTCCTCACCCGGCGCTTCCATTTTGACGATACGCGATTTGTCGCCGTCATACTGGTAGAAGCTCAGGCTTTCAAAAATATCCAGATTCCTGCAAGGGCTGATAAATAGCCGCCCCCGGGGATCGATAACCATTTTCTCCAGGCAAGAGACCGGTAGCCCGCGGTCGATGTCATAAACTGTGACGGAGGACGGGTGGAGCTTGGGCATGGCGCTGACATCCTGCCCGGCTGCGGTAAAAAAGAGCAGTATCTGAATCAAAAAAACAATGACGTATACCCGAATCATACCGGAGGCGAAGTTCGTAAAATTTGGTTGATACGCTCTTCCGGGGTATGCAAAGTCGCACAGGATATTTGTCATCAGATGACTTGCCAACGCACCCTTTTTCCACAG
>CALMBD010000154.1 GCA_937861115.1 uncultured Bacteroidota bacterium
ATCATATTCGAAGACAACCACCTGCTGGCAGTAAACAAAGCAGCAGGGTGGCTGGTTCAGGGCGACCGGACGGGCGACCCTACGTTGACGGATTGGGCAAAGGCATACATTGGGGAAAAATATGAAAAACCGGGCGCTGTTTTCCTGCACCCGGCACACCGCATCGACAGGCCGGTAAGCGGGGCTGTGCTGTTTGCCCGCACCGACAAGGCACTTGGGCGGCTGACGACCCTCTTCCGGGAGAAAAAAGTGGCCAAAACTTACCTGGCCCTGGTGCTGAGCGCCCCCCGGCAGCCCTCGGGCGAACTGCGGCATTTTCTGCTGAAAGATGAAAAGAAAAATGTCGTGAAGGCGCTCCCCCACCCTTTCCGCGACGCCAAAGAAAGCCTTACGCGTTATGAAGTTGCCAGCCAGGCCGGGCCGTTTGTGCTACTGCGCGTATTTCCCCTTACCGGGCGCCCGCACCAGATCAGGGTGCAACTGTCTGCCATGGGGTGCCCTATTGCCGGCGACCTCAAATACGGCGCTACCGACGCCTTGCCCGACGCCTCGATCGGACTGCATTGTCTTAGAATGGAACTGATACACCCGGTACGGAAGGAACCGCTGATATTGGAGGCGCCGTTACCAGATAATCAGTGGTGGAACCTGGCCCACATTCAATGACATTAGCAGCCAATCTACTGGTTTACACCCGCCGGCTTCCCATCATCACCACAAGCAGGCCATACCCTACCAGCAGAATTCCGGACAGCAGGGCGGAAATACCTGCGGCGTGGAGCAGTTCGTGACGGGTCGTGACGGTTTCCGCTATATCGCGCAACAGGGCTTCAGGTCGCGTTACAATATCCCACGAATTCCAGCGCTGGAATCGCCCCAGCCAGACGCCGAAACCGGACAACCCGATCGCGAATACGACGAGAATGGCCGCAAATGTTTGGGAAAACCAGCGTTTCAGCACAAGATGCACTTCGAAAATGGACAGCAACCCCAGGGTCAAACCGAGTGATGCCACGGCAAAAAACAGCGTCAGGTCGTACCAGAACGGTACCGGCGGCTGGTGCCTGAAATGCACAAAATCGGTGATGATATAGGGTGCATTGGGCAGGAATATCAGCCAGGCCATCAACCATGCCACCACAACAATGCGGCGGGCGCCCAATCGCTGCAAGCGCTCCACTTTAAGGGCAATCAGGTATGGTATCCAGGCCAGAAAAAGATTCCATATCAGGAACAGGAAGGTGGAAACGCGAACCCAGGCCAGTACTTTCAGGGAATCTATTTCCGGCAGGTATTGGCGGTTCAAATAATTGCGCCCTGCTACCAGCATACCAAACATCAGTGAAGCCAGCACAAGCATGCCAAACAACCGAAACTGTTGCTCGTCACGAAATCGGGATTTGAAAAATGCAATCATAGTTGTGTGTTGTATTTACGGGTTATTCATCATCGTCGCGACCCATTTTCAACAGGGTTTCCAGAACGTCGAGGTGTGCCTGAAACGATTTTTTGCCATTTTCTGTGATGGCATAGGTGGTCCGGGGCTTTCTCCCGACAAATTGCTTCCGAACCAGGATATACTCGCCTGCCTCGAGGGCCTTGAGGTGACTGGCGAGGTTGCCGTCGGTCAGACCCAGCAGCTCCTTCAGGGTATTGTATTCCACCCAATCGTTTACCACCAGGATGGCCATGATGCCGAGCCGGTTGCGGTTTTCAAACGCGGGATTGAGTTGTGTGAGCAGTTTTTTCATTGCCATGCCGGTTTGCCGTCTACCCTGCCCCTGTATGCTGCCTGCTGTCGTATTTTATATGCATCATCAGGCCGTAGAAAATGTGTAACACGCCGAAACCCAGTCCCCAAAGTTCGAGGCCAAACCCCGGCGAGAACAGGCCGAACAAACCGAGCGCAATCTCGGAAAGCCCGAGGTATTCCACATCGCGCAGGGTGTATTTTGCCCCGTTAACCAGTGCAAGTCCGTAAAAGATCAGGGTTGCAGGAGCCAGCAGAGCCGGAAGGTTCCAGTGGAGCAGGGCCATACAGAACACGCCGCCGGTCAGCAAGGGAATGAGCAGCGCCTTGAGCAGGCGTTTTGAACTGGCATCCCATACACGTTCGCCGCGCCGCCGGGCTTTTCGGGCGGTAAAGAACCATCCGCCTGCAAGCGCTGTCACCAGTACCAGTACGGCCAGCAGTACGATCACACTTTTGTAATTCAGGCCCATTTCCACCGCGATCCGGATAGCGCGATCGTACCAAAAGTATTTTCCATATACGTCGGGTATCCCGGCCAGCCAGTATTTCACGAACCCTACACCCGCCAGGGCACAGGTTCCGGCCCAGGCGCCCGAGAGGCCGCTGAGGCTCAGGAAACG
>CALMBD010000155.1 GCA_937861115.1 uncultured Bacteroidota bacterium
ATATCAGCCGGTTTTCTGCAGAAAACCGGCTGATATTACCCACGTGCCACCACTACGCCCCCGCCGCCTTCCAATAAAATTTGGTGAATTGTTCAGGGGCATTATTTATGACAGAGCCACCACCAGGTATCTCTAACTTGCTATCCTGGCCTTCATCCACTTTTCCACCCTCCTCATCGAATCACCGTTACATCTCCGGAGAAGACTTCCGTGCCGCCATCGATGTATTCGACTTCTACCACGTAAACATATACTCCCGGATTGACGATTTTTCCCTTTGCGGTTCCTCTCCAGCCAAATTGAAGAACATTGGGTGTAAAGTTTTGATTTTCAAATATTAACTCACCCCATCGATCGAATATCTGCATGGTTTTTACGCCCCGGACCTCCGGCCCGGCGAATACCGTAAAGGCGTCGTTGGCCTCGGTAGATTCAAGCCGGATGATATTCGGGAGGAACACCCTTTTGGCTCTGTTAACGACGACCAGCAATTCATCAGTCGCCGTACAACCGGAAGTGTCGGTTACCGTAATTGAATAATACTGACTTTTGGGAGGCCAGGCGTATGTGATCAGCGAGTCGGGCGTATTCAAATAATCTGTGGGCTGCCAGATAAAGGTATCTATCGCCGTAGAATTGGTCAGGGCTTCAATCCGGATACTGTCGCCGAAGCTGACGGTGATATCCGGGCCGAGGTCCACGTTTATGGGCAACGGGTCAGTCAGGGTCACTTCCTTTTCCGTGATGCATCCATTGATATCGGTTATCTCCAGCAGATAATCATCTGCAGCAAGTGATCCGATATAGACCGGGAAGGTGTCGATTACCTGACTGGGTAAACCGTTGATGCCCAGGGTGTACGGGTCGGCGCCGCCCTGAATGGAGGTTATGGTAATGGAGCCGTCGCGACCTCCAAAACACCCCGGCGATTTGAACGCCACTTCGATGGCAAGTTCCAGGGGTGCGGTCAGGGTGAAAGAATCGATAAGCATGCAGCCTGTCTGATCGGTCAGCGTGACCGCGTATTTGCCCGGCTTGAGGTTCTTCAGTTGAAGCCCGGTAAGGCCATTGCTCCAGGCCGCGGTAATCGGCGGTATCCCGCCCGTCGGGGTAAGGGTAATGGACCCGTCGTCGCCGTTCGGGCAACTGACATTAAACCCGTTGTAATCGGAAAGTACAGCAATGGCTGCCGGTGTTGATACGGTGATCGTTGCCGCTGTCCCGATAGCCGGCGGACAGGTATTTCCTGCAGCTACTAGGGTAGTGATGGTATAGGTGGTTGTCGAACCGGGACTCACATTTACCGTCGCACCGCTTTGCACCCCGGTCAGTTGTATCGGCGCCGGCCCCCCGCTTATCGTTACATCGTAAGAAATGCCGCCTGTCAACACCAGCCCAAGCGTGGCCGTATCGCCACCGCATATGGTGGCATCACCAACGAGACTGCCGCTTGGTGGCGGAGTGATGGTCACAGTGGCCTGGCCGCTGACGGTGCCCGGGCAGAATTTGTCCATCACAGAGACCAGGGTGAATATTTGCGATTGCTGGACATTGTTCGTCGTGATATTGAACATATTACCCGGTGCAGCGATCTGTGGCTGCGGGTTGTTGTTGATGGCATACACGAACGAATAGGAAGGTGTGCCGGTAAACAATATTTTAAAAGCGGCACTGTTGCCCGCACAGAACGTGGTATCGCCGCTCAGGGTCGCTGTGGGAGCTTCGTGGAATGCTACCGGAAGTCCCGGCGAAATAGACAAACAAGGGTCGGTCACATCGACATTGCCGGTACCGTCGTTGTCCCCTGCAATTGCTGCAATGAAATAGGTGGTACCTGCGACCATGCCCGGCTGGAAGCCAAACTGCGGGGTGTTGCTGACGGCGATAATTCCCGCCGGCAACAGCGTTACATCCACATAAAGAATGTATTGCAGCACATCATTGGCGTCGAGTTTTTCATTTAGCGGCGGTTGTACGCTTACCAGACCTGCAGGCAGACAGGCGTCGGCCGTCCCCGTTGCCAGGGTGCCGGCTTCGGTATCGCAGAGGCAGTCGGCCTCTCCGGAGATGGTCAGCGAACAACCGGACACCGGGTCGGTCACGGTTACATTGTAAGGGAGATCGGCAGCGATCGGATTGGAAGTAAAGGTGCCTCCTGAAAATGTTCCTGTCGCCCCGGTGACGACATACGCCGGGTCTGGACCGGGGCCGTTGTCGATATCGAAGGTCAATACATACGTCTGGGCCGGATAATTACACGCCACCTGCACATTCGACGAAACGAGTGTAACCAGATCTACCGTTGCGCTTCCGCTCACCGTGCCGGCGCAACCGCCGCCGCCGCTGACACTGACCAGCGTATAAGTGGAGGACACGGAAGGCATCAACAACAGGGAGTACGGGTTTTGACTTGTCGTTACCTGTTGCTGGGTGGTGTTATCGGTATAGGTAAAGGTGTAGGGCCCTTCACCGGTAAATTGTACCGTTATGTCTGTTTCTCCACCGTTACAGGTGTATTCCATGCCGAGTATTTCAGCCGTCACTGCCGGGCGCCAGCTGACCGTCGGCCCGGGTTTGATGGAAAGGCAGGGGTCATTGAGATCGACTCCCATTCCTGACATATCGCCCGCAATGGCCGCGATATAGTATGTCGTGTTGGGCGACATCGTGCCGGGGATGAAACTGAAATTCGGGCTTGTGCTGGTGGTCAGGATCGTCCATGCCGGGGGGGCAGGCGCTGTTGCCAGCACATATATCAAGGCGTCGTTGGGATCGAGTATGGTATCGGAAGGGATGGGGAGGTTCACTGCCTGATCATTGCACAATACCAAGGGGGTAAGGTTGAGCGTACCGGCATTGGTGGAACAGGAACAAATGATGCTTCCGCTGACCGTATCCTGATCGCAGTTGTTCACATCGCTGAGAATGGCCGTGAACGGGGTTCCCGAAGGAACAGGATTACTGACGAACTGGCTGCCACTGACCATGCCGGTAATTCCGGTCACAGTAAACGGCGCTACACCGCCCAGAATATCGAACGCAACCACATACGTCTGGGTAATCGAATCACAGGTGGTTTGGACATTTGATATGGTCGGCGCGCCCCAGATGCCGATATTCACTGCTCCATTGGCCATTCCCGTTGAACAGTAGAAATCACTGACACTGTCCAGTTGGATCACGGTGTTCTGGTTGTAACTGCTCGTCCAGGAATAGGTGTTGTTGATAATCCCGCTGACCGGCGCCTGCGGCACACCAAAAATGCTGGATGTAAATGAAAATGGCGGGGTGCCGCTAAAATTCACCGTCAGTGTCAGTAATTCATTCTGACAAATCAGGGTATCCTGTCCAAAAATGGTAGCGGTCGGCAGGGCGTGGAACTGGACCGGCGTGCCTGTGGCAACAGACAGGCAGGGGTCGAGCAGATTGATCTGTCCGTTGCCATCCGGATTTCCGGCTATGGCGGAAATGTAATAGGTCGTATTGGTTTGCATGCCGGTCTGGAATGCAAACTGCGGTGTACTGCTCCATGCCCAGATGGTCCCGACCGGCTGACCGGCATTGGAATGGAGGATGTACATCAGGATGTCGTCATTATCGAGTGACTGGCCTGCAACCGGAGGCACACTGACAGAATCCGTGGCACATACAGTGACCATAGTCTGGTCCATGGTTCCGGCGTCGGTGACGCAGCTGCAATTCGGCTGACCGGAAATATTGGTCTGGCCGCATCCGTTGGCATCGGCAATATTAACGGAATACGAACTGCTGACGGGAATGGGAACACTGGTAAAGACATTGCCGTTAAACGACCCCATAGCGCCCGTAACCGTATAGGGTGGCATACCCGAAACGGTGAACGAGAGTTGGTAGGTCATGGTGGCAAAATCGCAGATGGTTGTATCATTTGTCACCAGCGGCGGCGTATGTACCACCACTACTGCAGTATCCGTTGCACCGGCCGTACACCTGCTGTCGCCGACGGCAATCAGGGTTATGGTTGTGTTGGCTACGGGTTGTATGGATAAGTTAAAAGTAGAGTTGGGAATATTGGTGGCGGTGGGTTGTTGCACGCCATTGAGCGCCCAGGTCAACGAAAACGGCGCCACACCGGTCATCGTTACGGGTACAACAGCCTGCGCCCCGGCACAAATCGTATCGCCCGCACCCAGTTGGGCGGTCGGTGTCGGAAAGAAGGTGACAGGCGTCCCCTGTGCAATGGAAAGACAGGGATCGACAAGGTCTACATTCCCGCTGCCGTCGTTGTTGCCGGCAATGGCAGATATGTAGTAGGTGGTTCCGGGGGTCATGCCCGCCTGGAAGCCGAAAGTAGGCGTTGCACTCCACGCAAGGATAGTGCCGATAGGCAGCGCCGGGTTGGTATGCAGGATAAAGCGCAGGATATCGTCGCCGTCGTTGATAAAGTCGTTGTTAAACGGCGCCGTGGCGGTATCTCCGACACAAACGGTGATCGCGGCCAGGTTCATAGACCCGGCATCCGTGATACAGTTACAGTTGGACGGACCGCTGACGGTCACGTCGCCGCAATCATTGGCATCATGGAAAACGATGTTGTAGGGCGTTCCGATCGGAATGGCACTGCTGGTAAAATGATTGCCCGTAAAACTGCCGCTGCCGGTAACCAGGGTGTAGGGTGGGGTAGCGTCCAGTACATCGAATTCGACCTGGTAGGTTCCGGCTACAAAATTGCAGGTCAGGTCAAGATTGGCATACGTCGGCGCATAATTGACGGTGATGGTTGCCGTTCCCTGGGGTAAACCCACACAGCCCGGCGATTCAACACTGATTAATGCGTAAGTCGTTGTGGTTGTGGTAATTACCGGAATGATATACGGGTCGTCGAAGGTAGTGTCGGGCTCCTGGGCGACACCGTCTATGGTATAAATGATGGTAAACGGCCCCGTCCCGTTGAAGTCGACCATCACGGTCGTATTGGCCGAATCACAGAAAGTCTGGTCTGCCGAAAGCGTCGCGCCAGGCGGTGTGAACACAAATACGAATGCCTGGCCGGAGACGTTGCCGTCGCAGGTGCCGTTGGTTATACTGACCAGTTTGTAGGTCGTACCGATATTGGGCTGGACGTTAAAGGTATAGGGGTTGCTGCTCGTCGTAACGGCAGGCTGGTTGATATTGTTGGCAGAATAAACAAAGGTGTACGGGCCTGGGCCGAGAAAACTGACCGAAATACTGATGCTGTCGCCGCCCAGGCATATCTGGCCGCCGCCGGAAATTGCGGCGGAAACGGACGGGGCTATGTTTACCGTTGCCATGCCCGAAAAAGTGCCCGTGCAACCGTTCGAACTCACTGCTGTAAGCGCATATGCAGATGAAGAAGCCGGCGTTACGTGCAGCAGATAAGGGTCATCTGATGTCGTGATCGTATCCGGGTTGATTCCGTTGGTGGTATAAATGAACGTAAATGGCCCGCTGCCCGTAAAGTCGATGCTCAGCAGGGCTGTATCGCCCGGACAGATCATGGTGTCGCCGCTGATGGCGGCATTCGGCGGTGTGCCGACTGAAACAGTGTATGTGCCGCTCACCTGACCGTTGCAACCGCCTCCGCTGACACTGACCAGTGTGTAGGTCGTGGGAACAACCGGCGACACTGTAAGCGTGTAACTGGAAAGCGGGGTCATGATCGGCGGTTGGCTGACTCCGTTCACGGCATAAACAAATGTATAGGGCGAGGGGCCGGCAAATGCAATGTTCAAATTGACGTTTTGCCCGTTGCAAATGCTTGCATTACCGCTGGTGAGCGTTGCGGTGGGACTCGGATTTACCGTAATAATGGCCGTACCCTGTGCTGTGCCGGTGCAGCCGTTGGCCGACACCTCTGTCAATTCATAAATTGTTGTAGTAGAAGGGGCTATGATGAAAACGAACGGGTTCGAAGATGTGGTGACGGGACCTTGCGGTACCCCGTCGGCCGTATAATTGAAAGTATAAGGGCCCGGTCCGCTGAAATTGATCGTCAGCGGCGTGCCCTGCCCCGCACAAACTGTGGCGCCGCCAGAGAGCGTACCTGTCGGCGTTGCACTAACGATAACTGTAAACGCTCCGCTTACAGTGCCTGTACAGCCGTTGCCCGTCACACTGGACAGGGTATAATTGTACGTACCCGGATTGGGCGACACGGTAAGGGTGTAACTCGGTCCGGCCGTCGTGATAGACGGCTGGTTAATGCCGTTTATCCGGTAAATAAAGGTGAACGGACCGGTACCGGTGAAATCAATATTGATATCGGCACTCTGGCCTGTACAGATATTGGCGTTTCCGGGAGTAATGGCTGCAGTTGGCGTCGGCGTGACGTTGACATTGGCGCTGCCGTTGCCGCTCCCGGTACATCCGTTGGCTGAAACGCTTACCAGACTCACCGTTGCGCTGGCCATAAGCGGCACATTCAGGACATAAGGGTTGTTGTTGGTTGTGATGGCCGGTTGGTCAACGCCATTGATGGCATAGATAAAGGTAAAAGGTGCTGTTCCACCGGTAAAACTGACCGAAAAGGTGGCATTTTGCCCCTGGCAGATATTGGCGTTGCCCGTCAGGGTCAGGTTGCCGCTCGCAGCCGGGTTGGCCGTGACGGTAAATACCTGGGGTGTACCCGTACAGCCGTTCGCCGTAGCAGTGACGGTGACAGTCGCCGTCACCGGAAAGGGTATCACCGGTACGGGGACATTGATATCGCCGCTGCCGTTTACGCCGGGGCCCGGAATGGGCACGTTCGCTGTCCAGTTATAGGTAGCGTTAGGGTTGTTTCCCGTAAAATTGACGTTGAGAATGTTTCCCGAACATACAATGAAGTTTCCCGGGTTGTTCACGGTCGGGTTGGGATTTACCGTTATGTCAAAAGTTTCCGGAACACCCACACAGCCGGGCACGCTGGGCGTGACGGTGATGGTGGCCACTTGCTGGGTTGTAATATTATTGGGAGGCGTGAAGCTGATGTTCCCCGTTCCTGAAACCCCCAATCCGATGGCTGGATTACTATTGGTCCAGGCAAAGGTTGGGCCCCCGCTACCGGTAAAGTTGACTGTCACCAGTTGATTGGCGCAGGTAACCACATCTGCAGGCGGATTGACCGTAGGTGGCGGGGTGCCGGTAACGGTCACGTTGTCAAACCAGTACATCTCCGCCGTTGCTTTATTGGCGGGCCTGATGCGGATGCGGATCGTATTGCCCGTCAGGCCGTTGACGGTGGCTGTGCCGGAAGCGCCGCCGCATACATAGGTGAACAGGATAAACGGTCCGCCGTTCAGGCTGTATTCGAACAGCATCTGGTCGTGCCCGTTGTCGATATTGGCCAGATTGGAACACCCGAAAAAGGGGCCGCCGGGTTCACATTCCATGACCCCGGTCCATCCGTATGCTGCCGAAATGGATACGGAGCAGGCGCCGCTGATGTCGATCTCGTTGGTGAGCCACTCATTGTCGTTTCCGCCGCCGGTGATGCAACAAGGCGCGCCTTCCATGTCGATTACTTCAAATCTGCCGTTCTGCACGCCGGCAAATGATTGAGGAGTACCATCACAGTCGGTAAAGTTTTGGGACCAGCCCTGGTTGGCGCCGCTGAAGTCTTCCTGCCAGATGATCTGGGCAGGCAGGGTACTGGAAAGGGTCAGGTAAACGAGGACAAAAAGTAAATGGGAATAGCGGATGGACATAGCAAAGAAACTGAGATTCTATCGGTTGAGTTGGATTAGGATGGATGCTTCTTCAAGAGGATTCGAAATTTCGGGCGGCTAAGGTATGGCAAAAAGACGCATCACTTTAACGGATAACAGTTAAGGACTTGGACTTAGCAAAAAAATTACACTTGTCAGCATTCCCGGGGCCTCCCTGCCGCCTTGTTGTGTACCTTTACGCGGCATATTTCAATCCGCAAAATGCTTACCGAAATCCTCCGGGAACTTTCCGCTTCTAATGTTGTACTGGTTGCTGTGTCCAAAACGCATCCTCCCGGTCGGATACTTGACCTGTATCACTCCGGTCAGCGCATATTCGGCGAGAACCGTGTTCAGGAGATGCTGGAAAAACACGCAGCGCTGCCCGCTGACATCGAATGGCACCTGATTGGCCATTTGCAGACAAACAAGGTGAAATATATCGCGCCTTTTGTCCGCATGATCCAGTCGGTCGACAGCCTGAAGTTGCTGCAGGAGATCGACAAACAGGCGTTGAAAAACGGACGTGTCATCGACTGCCTGCTTCAATTTCATATTGCCGGTGAAGAGACGAAGTTTGGCATGGATTTGCAGGAGGCTACCGCGTTGCTCGCCAGTCCCGAGTTCCGGAACATGAACAATATCAGGATCTGCGGGGTGATGGGGATGGCTACTTTTACGGACGATACCGCGCAGGTGCGGAGCGAGTTTCGCGCTTTACGGGCCATTTTTGAAAACCTGAAACAGGCTTTTTTCTCCGGTAAACCGTACTTCAAGGAGGTCTCGATGGGAATGTCGGGCGACTGGCGGCTGGCGGTGGAGGAGGGTAGTACCATGGTGCGCATCGGAAGTCTGATCTTTGGAGATCGCAATAAATATTAACGGATGTAATATCCAGATCATAAACATCCGGGTGGAAAAGGACTTCCACCCTGCATTTTTCCCGAACACAATTTACATGCTTAGAACATTTTTACTGCTCACTTTAACCCTTCTCCTGCCTGTATTTTCCCACGCTCAAGTCATTTCCATCGCTCAGGCCCGGTCTCAACCCGCCGGATCAACCGTTACCGTACGCGGTGTGGTGACCAACGGCGACGAACTGGGCAAGATCCGCTACCTTCAGGATGGTACCGCCGGTATTGCAGCCTTTCCCGGCGCCGGTTCGGCTCCGGGTTTTGAGACGACCGTCGTGAAGGGCGACAGTATTCAGGTGACCGGCACGCTGGTCGTTTTTCACGGACTGCTGGAGATCAGCCCGATTACCGACTGGCAAGTGGTCAGTAAAAACAACCCGCTACCGGAACCTAAATCGATCACACTGGCCGACGTTTCCGACGCCCTGGAAGGTCAACTGGTGCGTATCGATTGCGTTAGTTTTAACGACGCAGGAGGTGCCTTCACCACATCCGGCACCTATGGAATTGTGGATGGAAACGGTGTGGCTGCCGATGTGTATATTCGTACCGGGCACCCCTTGCAGGGTACGCCTGTTCCTCCTGCCACCGTTAACCTTACGGCGATTCTCTCCGAATACGATGATTTTCAATTGCTTCCGCGCGATGCAGGAGACCTTGCGGCATCCCCGTGTTTCTTCTTCACGGAAAAGCCGGACCAATCAAACATTCAGAAAAACAGCTTCACCGTAAGCTGGAAAACCAATCAGGTTTCATCGGCCACCCTGCGATACGGAACGACGCCGACGCCTGCCAACGAGATCGCGCTGCCCATGCTGACGCTTACGCATACCTATTCGCTGAATGGCCTGCAGCCGGGTACGATATACTGGATACAGATTGAGGCCAATCACAACGGGGATATCATACAATCTGAAACGATCCCGTTTGCCACCCAGTCTCTTTCCTCAGGGGCAATAAAAGTCTTTTTCAACCACGCTATCGACGAATCGTCGGCCAATGGTCTGACACCTGCGGGCCAGAGTTTCAATGCGGTGCTGGATGAAACACTCGCCCGTATCGCCGGCGCGCAGCAAACGATCGATGTATCGGTATATAACAACAACCGGATAGACATCACCAACGCCCTTAAACTGGCGTATGCCAACGGTGTGCGCGTCCGCTATGTGGCGGCCATCGACGGCAGCAGTCCGGCGCTCAACCCGGCCCCGCCGTTCCCTGTTATTTACGGCAACAGTGCCGCACTCATGCACAACAAGTTTATGGTGATCGATGCGGACCTGACCGACCAGTGTTGGGTGATGTCCGGATCAATGAACTGGACTACCGGCAACATGACTGACGATTATAATAATACCCTGTTTATTCAGGATCAGTCGCTTGCGCGAACGTATCAACTCGAGTTTGAAGAAATGTGGGGATCGTCGGGCAATTTTCCCGATAACGCCAACAGCCGTTTCGGCGCCGCTAAAAAAGACAATACGCCGCACAAGTTCATCATTGGCAACGTACCTGTGGAATCCTGGTTTTCGCCATCCGACAGGGTGACGAGCCGCATCACGGAGGCCATCCAGACGGCCGATTCGGAGGCACTTTTTGCCCTGCTTACCTTTACAAAGGACGAGCCGGCCAATGCCCTGATCGATGCCTTTAACAACGGCGTCCAGGTCAGGGGCATGATCGAGAACACAGGCGATCAGGGTACCGAATTCAACTACCTCATTTCGCAGGGCGTAAATGTGCAGCAGCACAGCCTGGGCGGAACGCTGCACCACAAATACGGCGTTATCGACGCCAATTTGTCGGGCTCTGCACCGCTCGTCATCACCGGTTCGCACAACTGGACTTTCTCGGCAGAAACGGCGAATGATGAAAATACGCTCATTATCCATGATGCCGATATTGCAACCCTGTACAAGGCGGAGTTTGAACGGCGATGGGTGGAGAATACGACTTCGACAAAATCTCCTTCCGGGCCATCTTTCCAGGTTTTTCCCAACCCTGCCACCACATCGATCGCGATAACGGGAGGCATGCAAGGCAAGGTGAGCATATGCGACGCCACCGGCAAGGAGTACCTGTACGACCTGCTGCACAGCAGCGGGACGACCAGCCTTTCTGTGGCGCAACTGCCTGTCGGACAGTATTTTGCCATTATCAGGACGAACCATGGCACGACGACCGTTCCATTTCAAAAAGTTCAGCGTTGAACAGGCGGATGTTGCGCATCCCGTCGGCACCGACGGGGTGCTGCTCGGCGCCTGGGCTGACATAGAAGGCCGCAGCAGCGCGCTCGATATCGGTACCGGTACCGGGCTGCTGGCGTTGATGCTGGCACAACGGTTCGAAGCGGCCGGGTCGCGGGATTATTCCATCGATGCGGTAGAGATAAACAGCGCGTCGGCGCAATACGCCGGGCGGAATTTTGAAGCATCGCCCTGGGCCGGCCGACTGCGACTCTGGGAAATGGCGGTGCAGGATTTTGCTGCGCAAACGGACCGGCGCTTCGATCTGATCGTCAGCAATCCGCCCTTTTACACGGAGGCTGTCGCGCCGCCCGATTCCGGCCGGCGTCTGGCGCGCCACAGCTCGGCGCTTCCGCCTGTCGATTTGCTGGGCGTCGTAAAAAAACTGCTGACAGAGGAGGGGTGTTTTTGCGCCATCATGCCGTATGAAGGGGGGCGCAGTCTGTGCGAACGGGCAGTCTGGAACGGGCTATACTGCACAAAATGGGTGGAAGTCAGGTCGCGGACCCACAAACCGGTAGAACGGCTGCTGTTGTATTTTGAAAAAACGCCGCGCCCTTTTCAATCGGCGCAGATGATTGTCTATTCAGCGGAAGGTGTATACTCGGACGCCTTCACAGCGATGACGGAAGCGTTTTACCTGCAATAAAAAAAGGAAACCGCGTATGGACAGCAGGTTTCCTTTTTATGCAGACCGCCATTTGTTTTGGCGAGAAAAGATGTTCGTGTTTTGTTTAGTTACTGCAGGGAGATTTTGTGTTCTTCAATGATTTTACGTGCAAGGTCTAGGATTGTAGTGTCTTCCAAATGGACGATGCCGCCGCCTGGCCCCGGTTCCAGATGCCATTCCACGATCTGACCCTCCTGATATTTATGTGCGCCGAAATAATTGCGTACTGTTTGTTCGTCAATTTTAAGCTCTTCGGCGATCCGGTGAATGCTTCCGGTAGGCAGAGCGTGTTTGATGCGGCGTAACTCCTCGAAGGTGATATTCATAAGCCTCAGTTTTAGTGAACGATATGATTTGGAAAGACTAATGGGCTTTTCCCAAAAATTTCCCTAAGGTATGTACATCACCAAAGAATATACAAGCGAAAAGGAGAAAAATTTTTCGGCGCAAAAAACATTCTATATTTGTCCCCAACCTGAGAAATATCATTCGTCCCTGCCGATAGCAGGCGGGGTTCACATTTTGCTCCCCATCTTTAGAAATGTACCTGCACATTGTTTCATTTGATATTCCTTACCCTGCTAACTACGGAGGGGTTATCCTTATTTTCAATCAGATTAAAGCCCTTCACAAACTGGGTGTAAAGGTTATTTTGCACTGTTTCCAATATGGAGAGCGTGTGCCTCAGCCCGAACTGGAGCGCTATTGCCACGAGGTATATTATTACAAAAGAAGCCGTTCCCTGTTTTATCAGGCCAGTTTTTTGCCTTTCATCATGCGTTCGCGCATGAGCCGGGCGCTGATCAAGCGGCTGCGCAGGGATAACCATCCGATCTTGTTCGAAGGCATGCATACGTCTGTTTATGTGTGGCATAAAAAATTGCGCGGCAGGCAGAAACTGGTGCGCATGCACAACGTGGAATGGCAGTATTACGAAAGCCTTTTTCGCCTCACCGCGCCGACGGAAGTATTTGAAAAGATCTACTATTTTACAGAGAGCATAAAACTCCAGCGCATCGAACCCAAGGTGGTGCTGCATGCCGACGAGATCATTGCCATCTCTACAACAGACCTCGCCTATTACCGGGAAATGAAGGCAAATACGCACTATATCCCGGCTTTTCACCCGAACGATCAGGTGGAGAGCCAGTTGGGCAGGGGAGAGTACGTGCTTTTTCACGGCAAACTGAGTGTGCCCGACAACGAACGGGCCGCTACCTGGCTTGTCGAAAACGTCTTCTCTAAAATCGACGTGCCTTTTGTTATTGCGGGCATGGCGCCTTCCCAGCGCCTGCGCGATCTGGTACAGGGATTTGAACACATCAGGCTGATTGAAAATCCGGAGGACAGAGAAATGAACAACCTGATCGCCAAGGCCCAAATCAACCTGCTGATTTCCTTTCAATCTTCCGGCATAAAACTCAAACTGCTCAACGCACTGTTCCGGGGCAGGTTCTGTATCGTCAACGACGAAATGGTGAGTGGCACCGGCCTTACCAAACTGTGCTATGTGCGCAATTCCGCAGCGTCTATCAGCCAGACCATCGAAGCGCTCATCAACGCGCCATTCGAACAAAGCAAGATCGAAGAACGAAGGGCCATCCTGGAAACAGATTTTTCGAATATCGAAAGTGCGAAAAAACTGATCGGACTGATTAAGTTCGATACCTGACCCCTGGTTTTCAAAAAAATCTGAAAAATTTGAACAAAGACCCTGCGGTGGGGGTTTTGTTGCAAACCGGATATAATTTATGCGTGGTATCGAACAACTGGACCAACTCCTGAAGGATAAGACACTTGGTGAAGACCATCGTCAGATTGTCAAAAAAGTATCTGAAGACCAGCGTATTACATTTGATGAAGGCGTTTTTCTGTTCGAACATGGCGACCTTTCTTTCGTCGGCGCACTTGCCAACTATATTAGGGAAAAGAAGAACGGCGACAACACCTACTTCAACCGCAACTTCCACATCGAACCCACCAATTTGTGTGTTTACGATTGCAAATTCTGCTCCTACTCGCGCCTGATCAAACAGCGCAGCGACGCCGATGCCTGGGCATACAGCATGGAGGAGATGTTTGATATCGTCCGGAATTATGACGGCCAGCCCGTCACGGAGGTGCATATTGTCGGCGGTGTTTTACCCCAGTACGACCTGCCCTTTTACCTCGAACTTTTTGGGAAGATCAAGGCCCACCGGCCCGAATTGCACATCAAGGCGCTTACGCCGGTGGAATACCACTATATTTTCAAGAAGGCAAAAGTCAGCTATGAAGAAGGCATGCGCCTTATCCGGGATGCCGGGGTAGGCAGCCTGCCCGGCGGCGGCGCAGAGATATTTCATCCCGAAATTCGCGAACAGATCGCTGCCGATAAATGCAACGCCGAACAATGGCTGCGCCTCCACGAAATATGGCACGAACTCGGCATGCGCTCCAACGCGACCATGTTGTACGGCCATATCGAACAATGGCACCACCGCGTCGATCACCTCGAGCGGCTGCGTGCCTTGCAGGATAAAACAGGCGGTTTCCAGACCTTCATCCCGCTCAAGTTCCGCAACAAGGACAATCAAATGAGCCATATTCCGGAAAGCACCACAGTGGAAGACCTGCGCAACTATGCCATAAGCCGTATTTATCTCGACAATTTTGACCACATCAAGTCATACTGGCCCATGATCGGCCGAACCGCCGCCCAATTGTCGCTGGCATTTGGTGTGGACGATATCGACGGTACCATTGACGACACTACCAAGATATATTCCATGGCGGGCTCGGAAGAACAACATCCGACGCTGAACACCCGGCAACTGGTAGAAATGATCCGCCGTGTCGGTCGCCGGCCCATCGAACGCGACACCTTGTACAATGTCGTACAGGATTTCACCGATACGGTTTTCGAAGAAGACAAGCAATGGCGGGGGTATTTTGAACTTCCCGTGGTGAGTGGGGAATGATGAATGATGAATGATGAATGATGAATGGGCGGGTATCGGTATAACCATTTAACCTTTCAACAATGACCTTATACATTTTACGGCACGGCGAAACGGAATTAAACCGGCAGAATATCGTACAGGGAAGCGGTGTCGATGCTGAATTGAACGAAACCGGCCGCAAGCAGGCCCGCGCCTTTTTCGAGGCATACGGCGATATTAATTTTGAACTGGTTGTCACCTCCAAACTGATCAGAACCCATCAAACGGTGGCTCATTTTCTGGAACGGGAGATACCCTGGATACAAACGCCGGATATCAACGAGATCAGTTGGGGCGACCACGAGGGGCACCCATCCACCCCCGAACGCATTGCCGTGTACAAGCGCATGATCAGGGAGTGGCAATCGGGCAACCTGCACGCCTCGCTCCCAAGCGGTGAAACGGCACATCAACTCCGGGAACGGGTGGCCCGTTTTATAGACTGGCTAAAAACCCGGACAGAGCAGCATATCCTGATCGCCACACACGGCCGTACGATGCGCTGCCTGATAACCCTGCTCAAAAACATGGGGCCCGCCGATATGGAAGGCGTACCACACGCTAATACCGGTTTGTATGTCATTCATTTCCGGGACGGCCAATTTGTTTTTGAACGGGAAAACGATATCAGTCACCTCGGCGCAACCGCTTTGTGACCCAACCATACCTGTCGATATGCCAAAACTACGCCTCTCCGCAGTCAGTTACCTGAACACCAAGCCCTTTATTTACGGGTTGTTCCGGAGCGAGTTCTCTGGCATGATCGATCTCAGTCTCGATATTCCTTCCGTCTGTGCGCAAAAACTGCTTTCCGGGGAAGTGGACCTGGCGCTTACGCCCGTTGCCGTCATTCCGGACCTGCCGCAGGCTTACCTGGCATCCGACTTTTGCATCGGCTCGGTCGGCGCGGTAAAAACCGTTTGTATTTATTCGGAAAAACCCCTGAACGAGGTCAAAAGTCTTTTACTTGACTTTCATTCGCGCACCTCGGTCATGCTTGCGCGGATTTTGTGCAGCGATTACTGGAAGATAGAGCCCGAATTTATCCCCGCCGCTCCGGGTTTTGAACAACAGATCGGCGGGGCGGTGGCTGGTTTGATCATCGGCGACCGGACGATCGGGCTCGACAAGCGATTCCCTTACGTGTATGATCTGGGCGAGGCCTGGACGACCTGGACCGGCCTGCCTTTTGTTTTTGCAGCCTGGGTCAGCGTACAACCGATTGATCCTGCGCTGATTATGCGATTCAACGCAGCCTTGAAAACAGGATTGGACAATATACCCGAACTGACCAAAATACTGCCCGGCATGTCTGATTTCGACGTGGAGCGGTATTTCCGGGAGAATATCAGTTACGAACTGGACGACGCCAAATGGCTAGCGCTCAACCGCTTCCTGACCATGCTGGCAGGGGAACAGGGTTATCGACTGCACCGCAATGCGGCGGCAATGGTATCCTGATGGGGATAAATTCCGCCACACGCTTTTCTTTTCATTTGATCCCGTGCTTTCTTTCTCGCTTTTGGGCTAAAACCCTACTTTTGCGCCGCAATTCGAGACCAGATTACCGGTTTGAAAAATATTCAGTAAAAAATTACCAAATACAATCATGGCAAAAAAACGCATCGCGATCAATGGCTTCGGCCGCATCGGCCGCCTCACTTTCCGCAATCTTGTAAAAAATCCGGATGTTGAAGTGGTGGCTATTAATGACCTCACAGACAACCATACCCTTGCACACCTGCTGAAGTATGACACCATGCACGGCCGTTTCGAGGGCACTGTATCTGCCGACGACAATTCGATCACCGTCAACGGCACTAAAATCGCCGGGCTGGCAGTGAGGAATCCCGCCGAACTCCCCTGGGCTGCCATGGGTGTGGATGTGGTACTCGAATGCACGGGTATTTTTCTGGACAAAGAGAAGGCCGGACTGCACCTGCAGGCAGGCGCGAAGCGCGTGATCCTTTCCGCTCCGCCCAAGGCCGACGACGTGCCCACCTTCGTGATCGGCGCCAATGCAGACCAGATCAAGGACACCGATCTGATCATTTCCAACGCCTCCTGCACCACTAACTGCCTCGTGCCGATGATCATGACGCTGGACAAGGCATTCGGAGTGGAACAGTTCTTCATGAACACCATCCACGCCTACACTGCCGACCAGAACCTGCAGGACGCACCGCACAAAGACCTTCGCCGCGCCCGCGCAGCCGCCCAGAACATCGTACCTACCAGCACCGGCGCTGCCAAGGCTGTGACGATGGTAGCCCCGCACCTCAAGGGCAAGATCGCTGCACACTCGCTTCGTATTCCGGTGGCTACCGGTTCGATCACCGACTGTGTCTGCACGATCAAAAAGGCTGCTACGGTAGAAGAAATCAATGCTGTATTCAAGGCTGCCGCTGAAGGCCACCTGAAAGGTATCATGGAATACAACACAGACGAGATCGTATCCAGCGATATCGTGCGCAACACACACTCGGTTATTTTCGATGCTCCGCTGACCCAGGCCAACGGCAATACCTGCCGTATCGTGGGCTGGTACGACAACGAGGCCGGCTACTCGGCGCGTTTGGCTCAACTGTGCGCCATGGTTTAAAATCAGTCGGGATCGGAATGCACTGATTCCTGAAATTCCGATCCCGACAACATTATTCTGCTCATTCCTTAATGCTGAAAATTCTGATCCCGACATTATTATTCTGCTAATTCTTTAATTCTGAAAATTCTGATCCCGACGATGAAAATAAATTTCAAAGACAAAAAAGCCCTCGTACGCGTCGATTTCAACGTACCGCTCGACAAGGAGTTCAGGATTACGGACGATACCCGTATCCGGGAGGCGTTGCCGACGATACGCTATATTCTGGATCAGGGTGGTTCGGCCATATTGATGTCGCACCTCGGCCGGCCATTGGAAAAACGAAACGCAGACGGCAGCATCAACACGCAGAAATTCACCCTGAACCATCTGGTGAAACACCTGCGCAAGAAACTCAAGGCAAAAGTTCACTTTGCCGATGATTGCGTCGGCAAAGTGGCCGTGAAGAAGGCCGCCGCGCTGAAGCCCGGCGAGGTGCTGTTGCTGGAAAATACGCGTTTTTACGCCGAAGAAGAAAGCGGCGACCCGGGATTTGCCGAAAAACTCGCCAAACTCGGCGATATCTACGTCAACGATGCTTTTGGTACGGCGCACCGCGCGCATGCCAGTACGACCATCGTGGCCAACTATTTTGACAAGGCCCACAAAACTTTCGGATTCCTCATGGAACGCGAGATCGAAAACGCGACCCGCGCCATGAAAAATCCGGAAAAACCGGTCACCTGCGTGACGGGCGGTTCGAAGGTGAGCGACAAGATCATGCTGCTGGAGAAGTTTCTCGATTACGCGGACAATATTCTCATCGGCGGGGCCATGGCCTATACTTTTTTTCTGGCCAAAAAGGGTGCGGTCGGCAATTCGCTCGTAGAGGCCGACAAGTTGAAAACTGCCCGGGATTTCCTGAAAAAGGCAAAAGATGCCGGCGTGAAGGTATTGTTGCCGCGCGATTCGGTGTGCGGCGACAAGTTTGCCGCTGATGCCGGCGTACAGGTATGTCCGAGCAACCAGATTCCGGACGGCTGGATGGGACTTGATATCGGTCCCGCTGCCGCAAAATCATTCGCAACGGTGATCCGCAAAAGCAAAACGGTAATCTGGAACGGCCCGATGGGGGTGTTCGAGATGCCCGCATTTGCCAACGGCACCAAAGTTGTTGCCAAGGCCTGCGCCTCCGCTACCAGAAAGGGCGCCTTCACCATGGTTGGCGGGGGTGATTCGGTGGCAGCCGTAAACCAGCTCAAACTGGCCAAGAAAGTAAGTTTTGTCAGCACAGGCGGCGGAGCCATGCTGGAGTTTCTGGAAGGAAAGGAATTGCCGGGTATAAAGGCGATTACAGGGTAGTTGAGCTTTTTGTGAGCCATTTTTTAAACAGAACCGGCGAAGTCCATTACGGGCTTCGCCGGTTTCGTTTTTACATTACCCGCTACCGGGAAAGATACCGGACTGGTGTGTATCCGGTAAAAGAGATTACTCTGTTTCTGGTTCAAATCTTCTTCAAATCCCCTGACCCGGTGATGTCTGCATTCACCACGGGATTCCCCTGGTACCAGACCTCGCCGCTGCCCGAGATATGAGCAATCAACAGGTCTGATACATTCACCGAAACTTTACCCGAGCCGGAGAGGTGTACATCTGCTTTTTTTACGGGGCAATCGAGTGTGTTTACCTGGCCGCTGCCGGATATGGTGGCTTTCACTTCCGTCGCGTCTCCGTCCATATCTATATGTCCGCTTCCACTGACTTCCAGGATCAGCATGTCATAACTGACATTTTTCATCTTGATCGCCCCGGAGCCGGACACATCCATATCGAGCAACAGTCCCGTAAATGTACTGTTTGATTCGAGTATGGCGCTTCCGGAAAGATTGACATATTTAAGTTCGGGCATAGTCACCGTCACGACGAGGCCGTCCACGTCGCGCACATTCCGGGAGAAATAAATGTGCAGATTGCCCAGTTCAACATCGGTTTTCAGGTAAGGCAGCAGGTTTTCTTCTGCCTGCACTTTGACATTAAATGTGCTGCCCGACAACACTACTACCTTGCCGGGGACGGACACCTCCAGACCGGTAAAATCTTTGTCGTCGCGAGTTTCCGTCACGATATCTCCATTGCCGCTGATAGCGGTAGGGTCACAGGCAGTAAACAGGAAAAGTGCGGGTAAGGCCAATAAGGCGATTGTTTTCAACATGCGTTTGTTCAGCATAGCTTGGCTGGAAATAAAAGGTGAATAATGAGGTATAGACCAACAGGACGCTCCGGAAGGTTGCAACCCCGGAACACCTTAACGCTATGCTAACACAAAACGGTTCGCCTTATTTTTTCCCTTTCTTGCCTCCTTTGCCCGCCGCGGGTGGCGTTGCAGCACGTGCCGGACGCTCTTTCTTCTCCGGCTCCACATCGGTCAGGCGGTTGGGGTCATCCACCGGGTGTTTGCGGAACCACAGAAACAGGCCACCGAAGAACAGCAGCAGGGCCAGCACAGATGCTGCCCTGGAAATGGTCTCGCCGAGATAGAACGATCGCGGTTCGAAACGCATTTCGAGTTTCATATTCTGACCTGCGGGCAGCCGCATGGCGCGCAGCAGGTAGTCGGCCTTGACAAAATCGGCGGCAGGCTGGTCGTTGATGAAACATTTCCAGCCTTTGGAGGGGGGATAGTATATCTCGGAGAACACAGCGAGTTGGTCGGATTGGGCCGAATATTCGTATTCCATTTTGTCCGGATGATAGGCCGTAAGCCGGATGGTGGCCGTGCTGTCGGGCCGGATACTCAAACCACCGAGCGCCGTTTCGTACGACTGTTGGATCAGGGCGCTGTCGCGGAAATTCAGGCCGGCCATTGCTTCGAGTTCGGCATCACCGGTATCAACTGTTTTAAATCCCTTTACAAACCAGGCATTACCCAGGGCTGCGGTGTTGTTTATCACCTGTCCGTTTGGCTTGACAAGGTATTTTGCGTTGAACAAACCCGCCATCTTCATTATTCCGGGCAGGTATCGCTCATCTTCGGGATAAACGTCGCCGAAGTACTTGTCGATCATATCCTGGTAGCGCTGCAATTTGGCCGCATGGTAGCCGCTCAGGCTTTTATGGAAGTACGACGCAGCGGCATTGACCGTCATTTTGCCCCGGGCATAATCGAGTACCCGGTAATGGATGTCTTTATCTTTCTTGATCTCGATGTCGAACGGCTGCGCCTGTGGAGGGGCAGTTGCCGTTTTTTTGTTTTCATAATTGCTTGTATCCAGGGTGCGGTTACAAATGAGCCAATGGTCGGTTAGACCCAGCAGGGCGATGGCGCCCACGGCAAGTCCGGCTTTCAGGCTGCCTTTAAGGTAAAACCACAGGAGCCCCGCAGCAGCCAATATAAAACCGATGGAGCGGAAGGCATCTCCGCGAACATATGCGGAGCGGTCATTTTTCAAGGCGCTCAAAAGGTCGGGCACCTGTTCCAGCATATTGTCGCGCTGTCCGGCATCCGGTGCAAACATGATGGCCAGCAGGCAAAGCAGCACGGTAGCACCTGTAGCGATGCCCAGCATCCGTTTTTTCCTGTCGAGCGTGATATCCGGATCAGCCATCTTTTGCAGCCCCAGGGCTGCAAGTGCGGCAAAGCAAAGCTGCCCCATACCCAGCGCCATCGTGACTGCACGGAATTTGTTGAACATCGGGAAATAATCATACAGCAGGTGGTTGAGGAAAAAGTTTTTCCCCCATGCCAGGGAAACCATAAACAGGCCACCTGCCAGCAGCCACCATTTTACATCGCCGGGAACAAGCAGTGCGCCGAGCAAGAACAGAAAACACACAATTGCGCCGAAATAGATGGCCGTGCCGACAAAAGGCTGGTCGCCGGTGTACATCAGCACAGCGGTTTGCTGGTCTGCCTGTTCGGGGGGCAACTGCTGGCTGTACTTTTGGATAAAGGTTTTGTACAGGCTTGTATTTTTATACGTTTCATTGGCTCCGCCGCCGGCATAGTGGGGTACGAGTAACGTAAAACTTTCGCCGACACCGTAACTCCAGCCAAACAAATAATCGCGATTCAACCCGTCGCCGCGGTCGGCATCCTTGCTGAGTTCGGATTTGCCGCGGATCGTCTCCTGGCTGTATTCGTAGGTAGGCCACAACCGCGAGGTGTTGCAGGCAAAACCAATCGCGATTGCCAGACCGCTGACAACCAGCGACTTACCCCAGGAAACAAATGCCTTGTGCCTTAAAGCATCGGCGAACCGGGCCAGAAAATAAACACCCGACAACAGCAGCGTATAATACGTGATCTGGACGTGGTTAGCGTTCAGCTGCATGGCGATAAACAGGGCCAGAAGTCCTCCTCCAAGCCATAATCGACCGTTGAATGCGAGCACCACCCCTGCCAGTACACCGGGCGCCAGCGCCAGTGCTGCCATTTTGGTCGAGTGGCCGGCTTCCAGGATATCGACGTTGTACGAGGTGATCCCGAAGGCCACGGCGCCGAACAGGGCGACCCGCCAGTCGGCCTTTAATACGCAGAGCAGCAGATAAAGACAGAACATGGCCACAAACACCTGCGCCCAGGCTGCGGTATAATCGGTCCACAGAAAAAGGGTTTTGTAAACGGGCTTGGTGAGGTTACCCGTTACCGGCGAGTATATTTGATACCCCGGCATGCCGCCAAAGGTACTGTTGGTCCAAAGCGGCGCCTTGCCATCTTTTTTCAGGTATTCCTGTATCTCCGTTTGCATACCGCGGGCGCGGTCGTTATCCGGCTGGCTCAGTACTTTACCATTGAATGCATTGGGCGCGAAATAAACTGCTGAAACGATCATCAAAATGACGACAGCGATCAGATGGGGGATGATTTTTTTGAAATCCATGTCATTTAATAATATGGCGTGGCAGAAACGGTGTTTTCTATCAGTGTCAGAAGAATGGCGCGAAGGTATTGAAATGTTTCCGGAGCTTGACTCAGTTGATGTGCTGCGAAATATTGCGCAGCACATCGGCGGGAATCTCATGTCCGCCATCGAAGGGTTTTTCTTCGAAATCGACACCGTTTTTGTCTTCGATATCCTGCAGGGCCGATATGTGGTCGGGTGTCAGGAAAGGATCGCTCGTGCCGTACAGCAGATACAGGTTCTTGTCGTGCAGGTAATTGCGGTGTTCGGCATAATTGAGGTCTTCCGGGGGCATGCCGGCCCACAGGATCATATCGTGAAAATGCGGATGGTTGCGCAATGCCCAGCGGCAGATCGTAGCAGTGCCCTGGGAAAAACCGAGCAGTACGATGCGAACATCATAAGGCAGCAGTTCCGTGAACTGGTTGTAGAGCGTTTGCAGGAAATAGGCGTAATCGGCGATCTGGTCTTCCCGGTGGTGGCGGGTCATCCAGTTGGCTGCTACCGGACCGCTGAATCCCTTTTTGTAAAAATAATTCATGCCTTCCGGCGCAACGATGAGGGTTTTGCCGTCGTCGAGTTGCCTGAAGTTTTCCACAAATTCCGAGGCCAGTTGTGCGTAGCCGTGGCAAACGATCCACATCTGCCGGATATGTGTGCCGGGTTCGCCCAGCAGGCAGTAATAAGCGGTTTTGGAAACGGTAATTTTTTGATACGCCATCGTAAATGCATCTTGCGGGAAGGCCCGAAGATATAAAAATAAGCGCCTAATCGACAAAACCCGTTTTGCCGGTCAGGGCGAATAGCACTTCGGCTATTTTTGCTTGCACAAAACTACTGCATGATGCTCCGCTTTTTTGTCACCCTTGCTTTCATTACCCTCTTACACATTCCCGAAAACTATGCCTGCGGCTACAATTTTGTCGGCGATTGTTCGAGCCGTATTTCCCTGAGCATCAATGGCACGATCGACAGCTTTGCCGTGGCGACCTGTCCAGGGGTATTGCAGTTTGACGGCTTTACGCTTGGTCGCTTGCAATCGCTGCATCTTTCCAGGGCTACCGGCGTGACCTGGGAAAGTTGCCAGAACAATGTTTCCGGCCTGTCACTCTTTTACCGGGTGTATGAGCAGGGATTGCCCGCAGGCGGCTGGCAAAGTTTCTCCCTGGAGGAGGATTACAATACGCTGGACGGGCCATACACGACACGCTACCGCAGCCATAACACAGATATTGATCTCACAAACGGACTTGCCGCAGGGAAAACCTATGTCCTTGAAGTGTACTACCTGGCCGAAGTGGATACGGTTGGCGACGATTTTATACCGGAAACAGGGCTCCTGCTGAACAATAACGGACAGAATTACCATTTTACTTTCGGATACGACGGCCCGGCAGCGCCACCGTTCGCAGTGGCAGTCACCAAAAACATCGGTGTCCGGTGCAACGGGGAGAGCAATGGCGTGGCCGGCGTGAGCGTGTACGGCAACCAGAACGGCTTGTTTTACCAATGGTCGACAGGGGGCAATAATTTTCCGATCCTGACCAACCTGGGCGCCGGAACGTATTCCGTCACCGTCACGGGCAGCGGGCATACCGAAAGCGATACAATCGACATTGCTGAACCCCAGCCGCTGATAACACAATTCTTTCCGGTAGCCGGAGTGGGCTGCGGAGGCCTGCCGGGCGAAGCGACGGCGGTACCTTCGGGCGGCACCTCGCCATATGCTTATGTCTGGGCTAATGGTCAGGGAACGGCAACGGCCACTTTTGTCAATGCCGGCATGTATGCCGTCACCGTCACCGATGCCCATGCCTGCAGCGCTGTTTATTCAGTCGATATACCTGCCCAACCTGTGGTGACGATCAGCGCAAACGTGGAAATATGCAGTGGCGAAGTCTTTTCCGTCGGCGGTTTGGAGTTTGATCAATCCGGTTATTTCGAATTGAACCTGCCGGGCTTGAACGGCGGCTGCGATACGGTGCTTCAATTAAGCCTTCATGTGCTGAACCCTGCGGCCGCGTTTGCTACATTGCCCGATACTGCGCTGATTACCTGCCTGGCGCCGGTTGCTAACCTTTGTGCCGCCCCTGTTGCCGGTACGTCGTACCAGTGGGCCGTAAACGGTACGGTTGTTTCCAGTTCTCTTTGCCTGCTAACCTCGCCCGGCGCAGCATACGCACTCACTGCCAGCACGGCCGGACAGACCAAAGTTTGTACGGCAACCATGGTGATCCCTCAGGAAGAGCATATTACGCTGCCATCTTTGTCTGCCTCGGGTACACTGTCGTTCCTATCCAATTGTTACGAGGCCGACACCGCGGTTTTCATTTTGTCGGCGACGAGCAATGCCCAGGGAGCATCTTTTAAATGGTATCTCGACGGGCAGTTGGTTTCTGCTGCCGATACCTGCACGGCAATGTCCACGGCATTTAACTACCCGGATATCAACGCCCCGGTGGTATTTGTGACTGATCAATATGGCTGCCAGAACGGGCCGGTATCCGCTTTGCTGGATGTGACCGGGCCACCCGAACCGCCCGATTTTTTTATGGAACAGTCGCCCGATTTTTGTCTTCAAATGGTCGATGTCACGCAGTCTATATCAGGTAGCCAGTCTCCGTATTCCGTGCAGTGGAATGGGGAGACTGTCGCTGCGGACAGTTTTTCCCTGCCGCCGGGTCAGTACCAGGTGGTCATTACCGATGCTGCCGGGTGCAGCACGGTTTTCCAGACCACCCTGGCGCCGCTGTATACTACTTCAGTCGAGCATGTTCCGTATGGTGATTCGATCGGTGGCGTCGCCGGTGTTTTTGTCAATGGCGACCCGGAAGCGTTTACCTATCTGTGGAGCACGGGCGATACCACTTTCGGCATCACCAACCTGGGACCCGGTCAGTTTTGCGTCACCGTCACGGAAATGGCTACCGGGTGCAGCACCACCACCTGTCTCACCATCCTGGTTCCGGTAGACGACCCCGGATTCCAGCCGCTGATGCTTTCGCCCAATCCCGCAGAGGCCGGCGGGTGGGTTGTAGCGGGCCTGCAGGAAAAAATTATCGCAAATGAATGGACTGCTGAAATACTCGATGTGCAGGGGAAATCGTTAAGAAGTCTTCCATTCCAGATAGAAGGCAATCGATGGCGGTTTCGTGTTCCGGACGACATGTTGCCCGGTTTTGTTGCGGTTTGCCTACACGACCAAAGCGGCAATATACTGGTCGGAAAACTGCTGCTCCGTTAAACCTGATTGATCACTTTCTGCCGGAAGTATTTTACATCCGAGTATTTTACTACTTTTGCGGAAGTTTAAAATTGCAAAACATCCATTCTTATCACTATCAAAAATTTCCAAAACATGAGCAAAAAACTGTTTTTCCTCCCAGCTCTTCTTTTAGTTTCTGCTGCATTGTACTTCAGCTCCTGCGGTGACGACTGCAAAGTTAAAATCGAAGATTTCGTTGGCCAATTCGCCGTTACGGAAGATTGTTCCAACAGCGCACCGTCTGCCTATACCGTAACGATCACCAAAGGTGCAACCGACACCGAGGTGAAGATTTCCAACTTTTGGAGCCTCTTTGGGGCTGCAGTTACGGCGAATGTAGACTGTGATTTCATCGACATCCCGCGCCAGGAGCCCGACAACGACAAATATTTTGTTGAAGGTTCCGGTACCCTGAGCCAGGAGAATGATATCATCGTGATCAACATTACCTACAAAGTAACAGACGAGACCGATCCGAACAACATTACGACGGATAATTGCACGTCGACGCAATACATCAAGATCTGATCCTGCACTGATACAATAGTTAAAGCGGCAGCACTGGTTTCAGTGCTGCCGCTTTTTTATCGGTACGAATAGGTTGTGGTACTGCCAACGGGAGGTTGGCAGAGCAGACAGTAACAGACAAAAAAAATCCCGGATTTTTCGTCAGAAAAACCCGGGACAGTATGTGGATGCTGGATCGGAAGGCGATTATTTACCGCCGCCGCCTTGCATTTTTGCTTTCTTCTTGTCCGTATTCGGTGGTGCACCCTGCATTTTGTCCGCTTTTTCCTGGGTATTGGGAGCGCCCTCTATTTTGCTCTTTTTAGGATCGGTAGGAGCGGGAGCAGGTTGCGGAAGCGGGTCTACAGCCGGGCCTTTGCCACCTGTGCCAGCTTTGGGCTTCGGTTTGGATGCTTTGGCGGGCTTTTTACCGGCAGCCTCATCGGCAGCGCGCTGGGCCAGGATTTCGTCGAAACGACGCTGTGCTTCTACGTTTACTTTCTCCGAGCATTCCTGATCTTTTTGCATGCGGATCTCGTCGAGCTTCATCGTCACCATTTGGGCGATTTCAGCCTTTTGTTGTTCCAGCGTTTTACCGTCGAATGCGGAAAAAACGAAGAAGCCGGCAACGGCTACAATGCCGAGCATGAGCAGTTTTTTATTCATCGTGATTGAATTTTTACTGTGAAAAGTTAGTGATGGTAATTGCCGGGTGCGGGATTACTGCACCTGCGGCTGCGCTGCGGCAGCTTCCAGGTCAAGCTGGTTGACCCGCTCCTGAACACGTGTTTCAAATTCTGCGTCGCATTTGGCGGCCATTTCGCTTTCTACAGCGGCGCGCCCGGCTTCAACACCTTTTTGAACTTCAGCGTCGAACTGCTCCTGTGTGAGCAGTTTTTCGCCGCAGGAAGCCATGGTGAACGCCAAAGCGACCCCGGCAAGAATTCCCAAGACAGTTTTTTTCATGTTAAGAATTGTTTTGTTAGTTAAGAAATTACTGTGCAAAAGTAGAGCAGATGCATGGAATGATCGTACAAATGGCCGCAAAAATTATGGTCCGCCAGGCGTCCGCAATATTACAGGCCTGATCTTTCCCATCCGTCTGTGGATAAATAAACGGCAATTTCGTCCTATCATTGTTTCTCCAAAACTACCGTCGATCAATCCGAAGCAGGATGCGCGGTAATGGCGTAATTGCACAATATACAGGTATGTTTTTTTTCAACAGGATATTACTGGCTATCGCTGTTTGCTTCACCGGAAATGGATTATTGGCTCAAACGGAGGACCCGTCTACGGGCGAACTGCTGGAGAATTTTTTTCGAGACAACGAACAGGCCACCGAATCCGACGCCCAGATATTTCTTGAAAACCTGGAGAACTACCGTTCCCGGCCGCTTAACCTGAACCGCGCCACACGCGACGACCTGCTGGGGCTGCACCTGCTCAATGACATCCAGGTAGATAATTTTATGGACTACCGGGATCGGTTCGGGCCCCTGCTCAACGAGTATGAATTGCAGGCTGTACCGGGCTGGGGTTTGGCAGACATCCGCCGTATCCTGTTGTTTGCAAAGGTCGTCACCGGTCTTGATACCCGAAACGTCAATATCCTGCACGGCGTATATGAAGGCGACAACGAATTGCTGCTGCGCTGGGGTCGCCCCGACCCGCCAAACTATGTGGTCCGTACCGCCGAAGGCGAGCCAAATGCATGGGCATTCCGGTACAGGCATACGTTTGACAATCGACTGCGCTTTGGTTTTACGGCGGAAACCGACCCCGGTGAAGCCTTTTTCAGCAAGAGCAACAAGCACGGCTTCGACTTTTACAGCGCCCACCTCTTCGTCCAGAACCTGAACAATACGGTAAAAGCACTTGCCTTGGGCGACTTCTCGGCGCGGTTTGGCCAGGGGTTGTTGTTGCAAACGGGGTTTTCTCCGGGAAAATCGGCCGAAACGGTATCCGTCGCCCGTGGGGGGCGCAAGGTGAACGCCTATTCCGCCTTCGGGGAAACATTCTTTTTTCGCGGAGGCGCTGCGACCATCCAGGCCGGTAAACACCTGGAGATCACTGCCTTGTACTCCAACCGCCTGCGCGACGCGAACGTTGTGGCTCCCGATACCGCCGACCTGGAATTTCCGGAGATTGTGTTCACCTCCGTGCAGAGTTCGGGATACCACCGCACCGCCTCCGAAATTGCAGACGAGAAAGCATTGCGCGAGCAGGTGGCGGGGTTTTCTGCCCAGTGGGCCTGGAAAATGGGGCATATCGCCGTCAACGGCCTTCATTTGCAATACGACAAACCCTGGAATCCGGCGCCGGCGGCATACCGCCAGTTCGTCTTCCGCGGCAGCAGCCTGACAGGGCTCAGTCTCGACTATTCCTGGCGACGCCGCAACTGGGTACTGTTCGGCGAAACGGCGCGCAGCGATAACGGCGCCGTAGCTACCCTGAACAGTGTTTTGTTTTCGCCCGACCGGCATGTAACGCTGACCGCATTGCACCGTTCGTTTCCACAGCATTACCAATCCGTTTATGCCTTGCCGTTTGCCGAAACCTCCGGCGCTGCCAATGAACAGGGGCTCTACCTCGGAGCGGATATTCGATACATAAGACGCTGGCAGATAAATGTTTATGCCGACGTATGGCGGCACCCCTGGCTGCGATTCGGGGTAAGCGCTCCATCCCGCGGAAGGGAATTCCTGGCAAGGGTGTTGTGGACAAAAAGCAAAACGTTTTCGGCCTACCTGCTTTGGCAAAGTGAAACCAAGGAGCGCGACAGCGACCTGGAAGGTATAATCGGTCTGGTGGAAAACCAGCGCGACCGCCTGCGGCTGCATGCTACATACAAGGTACTGCCGGCAGTGGAAATGCGAAGCAGAATTGAATGGACCATCTTTCGGGTTGACAGCGGCAACAGGAGCAAGGGATATATTGCATACCAGGAGGCAGTTGTCCGGCCTGTAGGCTCCCGGTTATCCGGCGCACTGCGATATGCCATATTTGATACGGAAAACTTTGATACCCGCGTATTTGCCTTTGAGAACGATTTGTTCTCTTCCATATCCATCCCGGCGTTTTCGGGCAGGGGCACGCGCTGGTATGTGAACATGCAATGGCGGGTCAACGACTGGATGCGCCTGGAAGCCAGGTACGAACAGACGGATCAGGAAAAGGCTGTAACCGGCAGCGGGACGACGGGCAGGGAAAAATACTGGAAAGTGCAGGCCCGGTTTCGGTTCTGAAACCCTGCATGGAAAATCAATTAATGGCTTCTACGCCGACAATTTCGGGGATTTTGCCCCGAATAGCCTCCTGGATACCTGCGCGGAGGGTCATGGCCGACATCGAACAGGACTCGCACATCCCTTTCCAGCGTATTTTGACGTGCATATCGTCGGTAAGTTCTACCACCTCGACATCACCGCCGTCTACCTGCAAATGAGGCCTGACCAAGCTGAGGGCATCTTCAATCCGATCGAGCATTTCCTGTTTATCGTTCATTCTCCAAAATTTCATGCAAAGGTAACCCGAAAATCGGGCATTTGTTGATAGCGCCCTGCGATATATACATACTCAGCGTTTCAGTTTGTCGCGGTACAACTCCCGCATCTTTCTCACCTTGGGGGCGATGACAATGCTGCAGTAGGGCTGGTAAGGGTTTTCCTTATAGTAGTTCTGGTGATAGGTCTCCGCTTTGTAAAATTCGGGAGCGGGGCTGATCTCCGTTACCACAGGGTGGTCCCAAATTTCGCCTGCCGCCTTTTTGGCCGCTTCTGCAATCTCTTGCTGCTCCGGAGTATGGTAAAAAATGACAGAGCGGTATTGCGTTCCAATATCGTTGCCCTGCTGGTTGAGCGTGGTCGGGTCGTGGGTCGTAAAGAAAATATCCAGTAATTCCCGGTAGGTAATGGCAGCGGGGTCAAAGGTGATCCGTACGACTTCTGCATGCCCGGTCTGGCCGGTGCATATCTCGCGGTAACCGGGGTTGGTCGTATGGCCGCCGGAATACCCGCTTTCGAGCGACAGTACGCCGGTCAGGTCCTGTAAAACGGCCTCCACACACCAGAAACAGCCGCCGCCAAGCGTTGCTACTTCGGTTCGGTCGGATGTCGGGGTTGAAGCAATGGTAGTACTATCGATGGTTTTGTTCATAACAGCAGGTTTTGCAGGCACATACAACGGCTGAAGGGCGCTTTGGGTTTAACGCCGGTGACAAGGCGTTATCATTTGTCGTGCAGCGAACAATTTACCGGCGGCATTGAGGATAAACACCCCTATATCTTCTGATCAACCACTTCAATTCCGTTTGAAGGGCGAACAACGTAACTGTTCATTTTTCTGCCAAACACCCGTTGATAATCCGCATCAAGCGTTTGGGTAAAAGCACTGACGGCCTCGTTTTTTACCAGGTTGATCGTGCAGCCTCCGAAGCCGCCACCCATCATGCGCGAGCCGATTACAGCACCGTTAACACGCGCAGCGCTCACCATAAAGTTCAATTCCGGGCAACTCACCTCATATGCGAGGTCCAGGCCATCGTGCGTTTGGTACATGAGTCTGCCGAGTTGCGGTAAATCGTTTTCCCGCAGGGCAATACAAGCCTGGTCGACCCTGGCAATCTCTTCGACTACGTAGAGGCAGCGTTTGTATACCACCGGCCGGAACTGATTTTCATGGGCTTTCAACAGATCAGGGGATACATCGCGGAGGCTGGAGATGTCCGGATAATAGCGCTGTAAAACGGCCACGCCTTCTTCACATTCCCGGCGGCGGGTGTTGTATTCCGAGGCCACAAGAGCGTGTTTTACGCCCGAGTCGAACAGGACGAGACTATGATCCGGCATATGGAGGGGAATGTATTCGTAGTCGAGGTTCCGGCAATCGAGTTTGATCACACTGTCGGCCCTGCCCATAACCGAGGCAAACATATCCATGATACCGCACTGCATGCCGACAAAATTGTTTTCACCGCGCTGCGCCAGCCGGATGATATCCATTTGTGACAATCCGAGCCCATAAATGGCGTCAAGAACGAAAATGGCGCCGCTTTCGAGGGCTGCAGACGACGACAGTCCCGCCCCCAGGGGTACGTTGCCTCCAAAGGCGAGGTTCAGTCCGCCAAATTCAAGGCCGTCTTTCCGGGCTTCGCTGAATACGCCCAACAGGTAATTCGCCCAGTTGAACTGTTTTTGAAAAACCAGGGGCTGGTGTTCCGAAATGAAATGCTCGTTCAAGTCTGCTGCATAGAGCGCAAAACGCCCGTCATTGCGCCTTCCCGCGGCAAACCAGATTGCCTTGTCGATGGCTGCGGGCAATACCAGGCCGCCGTTATAATCGGTGTGTTCGCCAATCAGGTTGATGCGTCCGGGCGCCCGGACGACAATATCCGGCCGGGCAGAAAATACGGAGATAAATGCGGTGCTTATGATGCTGGAATTCATGAATCGGGTAAAGTTCTCCATCTTGAAAACGCGATGGGGCAATAATCCCTGTTGTTGCCTAAATATGACGATTTTAGCGGGGTATTGGACTGGTTTTTGTATGCAGAGTTGGCTAATCTTGCAGCATTAACAAACACTAAGTATTGCGACAAGTTTATCCAGATCATTTTGTCAAAGTACTTGCATCCTTTATCGGTCACAATGTATATCTCTAAAATTATTTTCGGGCTTTTCATCTCCTGTACTCTTTGCTTTGCCTGCAGCAAGGAAAAAGAAGCACCCGCTCCCTTGCCGGAATACGGCGCAGCCGCAAACCCGACCGGCGATTCCATTGGCGGCGGCAATGGCTACAGCAAAATTCTCCTGACCGGCGATTTCATCGTGAGCAATGTCCAGGAATTGCTTTCCGCATTCAACAGCGCCCAACCGGGCGATGTCATTTATGTCGCGCCGGGGGCTTCCATCGATCTGTCCGGCGTAACCAATGTCGAAATCCCGGAAGGTATTACCCTGGCCGGCAACCGCGGGCATAACGGCGCTGCGGGGCCATTGTTGTTCTCCACATCCACTCCGTTCGAGAGCGCCATTTTTTATGTCCAGAAAAACGTGCGCATCACCGGATTGCGGTTCAAGGGGCCCGACGACAATTACGCGGATATCGATTATGCCGTACGGCCGGAGTCAAAAGTCCTTTGTTTTGCCGCAGAAGGGGAAAATATCGAGGTGGAAAACTGCGAGATATCCAATTTCAGCCGGGGTGGGGTAGAAGTATACCCCCGGGGAAAAAACGTGCATGTGCACCATTGCTACCTGCACGATATTCACTCCTATCCCGTTATCGCGCTGAACAAATCCGAATTGCCGGTGCTTATCGAGGCAAACAAAATCCATTGGATATGGCACGCGACTGCGGGCAGCGGCGCACCGGGTACGGGTTATGAAGCGCGTTACAACCTGATCGTTCGCGAGCCTGCGCCTGACTCCTGGCAACCCTACGACGGGTCATTTGCGATAGATATGCACGACTACCTGCCGGTATTGCAGGAAAGGGGACATCACATTGCGGGCGATATGATGAACGTGCACCACAATACATTTATCAACCACGCCGGCAGCGACCCTTCAGTCCTGACCTCCCTGGATGTTGAGGTTCGGGGTGTACCGCGCGTGCTGGCCGAATTTCACCATAATATTTTTCTGAACAGCGATCCGGCGCAGGCCGTAGTGCACCTCGACGGCAATGTCTGGGTGTACGATAACCTGTACGGACCTCAACAGACTCTGGTTCCGATTGCAATGCAATCGACGCCGCAAATCCTGTTTATTCAACCGGCTCCGCCCAATATCGATGTTCCTGTTCTAAGCGGCGACATCGCTGTGGATTTCAAGGTGAACCTGCTGAACACGCTCGAACTGAAATCTGTGTTGGTGGAACTGAACGGCACGACAATTTACTCAGGCGATAAAGTCCCCGCAGCCGGAGAAGTGACGATCAACACCTCTACGCTCGATCCTGCGCTGCCTTTTTACGAACTAACGGTAACGGCGACCGATACGCGGGGTGTAGTGGGCAAACACACAACGGTGTTCAGGGT
>CALMBD010000156.1 GCA_937861115.1 uncultured Bacteroidota bacterium
GCGCAATAGCCTGCACACTTTGTCCGGCGGGCAAATACAGTGAAATAGAAGGAGCAGTAGAATGTTTGAATTGCGCCGCGGGCTCGTTCAATGCAACCCCCGGCGCAATAGTGTGCACACTTTGCCCGGCAGGTAAATACAGCGACACGGAAGGAGCGGTAGAATGTCTGAGTTGTGCCATTAATACCTACAGTGCCCTCGATGGCGCGACGGAATGCTTGTCCTGCGGCGCCGGGTTTTACAGCCCTGCCGGATCCACGGCCTGCTCGGAATGCAACATCACGTTTGTCGCGACGCCCGATGCCGAATCCTGTGGCGGCAACATGGACGGCTCGATTGCGATCATGAGCGTGGCCGGGGGCACGGCGCCGTTCCAGTATTCGATCGATAACGGGGTAAACTATTCAGCGCTCTCCTCCTTTGCCGGACTGGCAGCCGGGCCGTACCAGGTGCGCGTAAAGGATGCTTTCGACTGCGAAAGCGCCGCGCAGACCGTTACGGTCGACCTGGGCGATTGTCCCGCCGGGATCAGTGGTGCCGTACTTTGGGAGCATGACGGCGTCAGTGGCGTAAAAGATGTGGCCGTCAACTGGAGTGGCAATGGGTCGGGCGCTGTATCTACACCGCTCAGCGGCGATTACGCCTTTACTGTACCTGTCGGTTCGACCATTGCGATCACGCCGGTCAAGAACATCAATAAACTCAATGGCGTGACCACTGCCGATGCAGCGGCCATTCAGCAGCATATCGCCAACAATGCGCCCATTTCAAACGCCTATAAACAGGTGGCTGCCGATGTGAACAAGAGCAATTCGATCACCACAATCGATGCGACAATCATTAATCAGTCATTGCTGGGTAACCCGTCGGCGCTGAACCAGTTCAAAACTTCCTGGCGCTTTACGCCGGCAACACCCGCGCTAAGCATACCACCCTGGGGCTTTTCCGAAAAGATCACGCTGGCCGGAATAACGGGCAACGTGCCGGACCAGGATTTCTTCGGGATCAAAACCGGCGATGTTGTGGCGACATTTGCAAATCCGGCGAACTTCGGCGCCGGCGAGGTCTTGGCCTTTAACATACAGGACCATGACCTGCAATCAGGGGAGGAGGTGCTGGCAATGTTCAAAGCCGGCCAGTTAGAAGATATTGCCGCCTTCCAGTTCGCATTGCATTTTGACCCGGCACAATTGCAACTGTCGGAAATTCAACCACTCTCGGGGCTGCCACTAACGATTAACAATTTTGGCACATATAACCTTGCCGAAGGAGAAATCCGGACGGTGTGGTCGCAACCGGAAGGCGTCTTCCTCGAAGAAGCGGCGCCGGTATTTTACCTGAAATTCATGGCCCTTCAAAGCGGGTCAAAACTGAGCGAAGTGCTATACCTGGATGCATCGGTATTGCCGGCCGTGGCTTACAACAGTGCATTGATGGAGTCGGCCGTGTCCCTGCATTTCAGTACCCTGACCGGTACCGGTAACCCGGCAACCGCCTCCCGTGTACGGCTCCAGGTGCAACCCAACCCGTTCCGCGACGAAACAACGGTGGCGTTTAACCTGCCCGGCGCCTGCGAGGCGCAACTGCGCGTGGTGGATGTGAACGGCCGGGAGTTGCTGCGCCTCGACAAGGCATTTCCGGCAGGCTACAGCGAAGAACAGATCGTTCTTGGTACGGCAGCCGGCGTTTTTATATGTGAACTGATAACTCCCTTCGGTGTGGCCGCCAAAAAGATGACGGCCACCGGAAAGTAATGATTCCCGTGACGGGCATGGCGGAACCATTGTGTTGCGTCGTGCCCGTCATAACAATACAGTTACCTGTAACTTGCACGACAGTTGGCGATTTCTGCACGGTTATTATATGAATCTTGTCTGTGTTTTGTAATCGTTGTTAATTTGTAAGGTATCCGGGGCAAATACTCCATACCGGAACCTCTTCATATGTGCAAATTATATCCTCCCGCCCTGCGCACTGCATTTGCCTGTTTCCTTTTTATTTCCACCCGTCTGACCGCGCAGACAGATGGCGATTTCTGTGGTAGCGACCTGGTGCGCTTGCTGGCGATGCAGCATCCCGAATGGCAGCAGCGCCATAACTTGCAAGAGCAACAGGCATACGAGTATTTTAAAAATAAATCCGCTCAGTCATCCGGCAAACCAGGGGTGCAGGTGGTAACGCTGCCGGTAGTGGTGCACATTATACACGACAATGGGGCCGAAAACATCCCGGACGCCAAGGTACTGGCTGGAATCCAGCAGTTGAACGAGGCGTTTGCCAACTCCAACTACTACGATCAGGGCACCGGGGCAAATACCATGATCCAGTTTTGCCTCGCCAAACGCAGCGCCGACGACATGGCAAGTACCGGCATTACCCGGGATCAAAGCCCGCTGACCCAAATGACCATTGAACTGGACGATATCGCGGTAAAAGATATAAACCGTTGGCCGCCAACTGAATACATTAATATATGGGTTGTTCGTGAAATCTGCCGGCTTGGCGTAGGATGCAGTGTGGCCGGCTATGCCTATTTGCCGTCTTCTCACGGCGGACCGGAGGATGGTATTATGATCGAAGCGAAATGGCTGGGCTCTTCTCCCGGCAATACGGGGGTTCTCGTCCATGAAATGGGGCATTACCTGGGGCTTTATCACACGTTTGAAGGCGGTTGCCAGAATGATGATTGCCTGATCAACGGCGACCGGGTATGCGATACGCCACCGGATCAAAGCACGCTTTGGGTGCCGTGCGATCAGGTGGTCAATTCCTGTAATACGGATGCACAGTCGGGTTTTCCAAGTGACCAACCGGACATGATCCTCAATTTTATGGATTATACGGATTTTTACTGCTTCAACGACTTCACCCCCGGTCAGAGTGACCGAATGCACTGGCATATCGAAAATGTCAGGCAAAGCCTGCTCGAATCGAAAGGTTGCGAGAACCCCTGTCCCGCTTTGGTGACGGCATTCTTCACGGCCTCTGCAAACGCCATCAATGTCGGCCAAACCGTCAACTTTACAAACGGCAGCATCAACGCTTCCGGCTATACCTGGCTGATAGACGGCGTACCTTTTTCAACCAGCGCCAACGCCTCCTACACTTTCGCTTCAACGGGCTCCTTTACCATCGGCCTGGTGGCCGACCCGTCCGACCCTGTATTGTGTTATAGCGCAGAATATCAGGTGGTTGTCAACGTTAGTTGCCCGGTTATTGCCGATTTTACCGTTGATAACATAAATCCTGCCGTAGGTGAAGCGGTCACCGTGACGAATCAAAGTCAAAATGCAACGCAGTACGAGTGGTTCCTGAACGGGGTCTCTCAGGGTGTTTCATTTACCGGATTTATCCCGAATACTGTCGGTGTTTATACCATTCGCCTGGTCGCAACAAATGGTTTTTGTGAAAAAACGAAGAGCATTTATCTCTCCGTACGGGATTCCTGTTCCAATGTAACGTTTCAGAAAACCTGGGGCGATGCAGCCGATAATCGAGGGACTTACACCGTTTTGCTGGCCGATGGCAATATACTGGCAGGCGGCACTACGGTTCTGCCGAATAACGGAACCGATATCTACCTGTTGAAAACGGCGCCGGATGGCACGACCCTGATGCAGAAGCGTTACGGAGGGCCGGGGACAGACGGCATCCGGCAATTGCTGGCCTTGCCCGACGGAGGATGGGTGCTGGTTGGCGACAACCCCGGTCCGAACGGCCCCCGACCCCTGGTTGCGCGGTTTTCGTCCGGCGGCGCGCTCCTTTGGCAAAAGACGATGAACACCGTTGATGTCGTGAATGTATACACCGACATCATAATGACCCAGGACGGTAACTTGTTGTTAGGTGGCGCTATTCACACCAATAGCACCATCGCGTTTACCTGTATTCTCACCAAACTGGACCTGAACGGAAATACGATTTGGTCGAAACTGTATGATGGCAGTTATGTTGATTTTATTCAGGGAATATGCGAATTGCCCGATGGCGATATTGCCGCAGCGGGATTCACCAATTCCTTCGGGCTTAACCTTTTCTCTATCCACGATGGTATGGCCATGCGGTTCAGTTCTACGGGCGCCCTGAAGTGGGTAAACGCTTACGGCTCCAGTGAGAATGAATGGCTGACGGAGATATTTCCCACCTCTGACGGCGGTATAATGACCATTGGCGCCACTTCCGGATGGAACGGTCCCGCCGGTGGTATTTATATGGACGACGGATGGATGATAAAACTGGGGCCGGGTGGCGCAATGGAATGGTCGGAGGTCATGCGCAGCGACCAGAATATCGATTTCGGCGTGGTTGGCGCCAAACAAACCGGCGACGGCGGCTTTGTATTTGCAGGCAACGACCTGGCTACGATCGGGTCGAATACACCGCTGCTGCTGAAAACAGACCCGATGGGCAATATCGAGTGGTCGCGCATATACGGCGGACAAGGCGCAGGCCGGATTGTATCGGTCGATATTGCCCCTGGGGGGTATATATTTGCCGGATATACGACCAGCGCCGGTTCCCCGGATGTGTGGTTGCTGAAAACCGACGAGGCGGGTTTTGCAGGACTATGTGCGGAGGTGCCGCATACCATCACAACAGAATCCGTGCAACCGGTCCTTACTCCGGGTATAATCGCCACGCTTCCATCGCCGCCGCTTTTTAATGCCACCTTGACGGTCGGCGATCTTTCCTTTTCTGAAAACGCACCCTGCGCACCGAATTGCACGAATGATACGGATTGCGAAAGTACCTGGATCAAAAGTGCGGGCGTCGCAAACTCCACCGAAGAAGGCAGCACGAACCTTCTCCGGGCTTCCGACGGCAATTTTTACATCAGCGCATACCGGGGCGATAGTACGTTGCTCCTCAAAATGACACCCGACGGTCTTGTCATCTGGACGCGTGCTTTCAAATTCACATCCGGCACTGACGAACGTGTCAGTCAACTGATTGAAGACAGCGATGGAAAACTTGCAGGGAGCGGGGTGTTTTCAAATGGTGGATTGTTGATTGGTTTTACCTTCCGGTATGATCCTTCTTCGGACCAGGTGCTGTGGGCCTTTGAAAATCCATCCAGTCCGCAGACTTTTTACTTTACCATGATGGAAAAAACGCCCGGCGGCAATTACCTCGCATTCAATTCTTACCACCAGTCGCCGGCGCCCGGAAGTTTCGATGATGCGCATCTGGTTGAGATAGACCGGAATACGGGCCAATATACCGGTTTGAAGACGGCATTTTCCTATGGCAGTTCGGAAGGCGTTCTCGAAGCGCAGATGTACAACGGAAAAATATATGCCGCCGGGAGGTACACCTATGGAAACGTATTGTCCGGGATGCGGGGCAGCCTCGGTTGCTTCGATGTGCAGGGCAATGAAATATGGTCGCGCATGGCTTTTTTTGATCCCCAAGCCCAGGCCCGGAATTATGCCACAGATTTTGTGATCGACGCAGGTCACATGATTACGATCTATTACGGCGATTTTGACGGTATAGATGGCTTTTCCGATCAATTCGCAGTGAGCAAAACCGACCTCAACGGCAATATGGTATGGTCAAAAATATACACAATTGCCGGGTTTCCGATGGTGTATGCCAAGAGCATCATTGCCATTGCAGACGGGTATATTATCCTGGCCACCAACCAGGCCCTCGACCAGCCGTTGAGTGTTTATTTGATCCGGATCGACAAAAACGGGAATCTCGTCTGGGCGAGGGATTACCGCGATATGACGGTATTCCGCGGAGAGAAATTTCTGGTCGCATCGGGCGACTACCTGTACTTTGCGGCAGGCTATAATGCTTCCGATATTGCATTGGCCAAAGTGAACCTCAGCGATGGTCTTGTCGGCAGTAATTGCGCCTTGCCGCTGGACCTGACCGTAACAGTACAGGATTTCAGTACGCTTCTGAGTCCCGTCAATCTGATCAAATACCCCAGCCCGATCATTCAAAGTTCGCGTTTTGTAACGCCGCAGTCGCTCAACCTCGCCACGGAGGATATTTGCAAGCAAAATTGCGCCCAGGAAATTTGCAACAACGGCATCGACGACGACGGCGACGGCCTGTTCGATTGCCTCGACCCGGACTGCGATTGCCAGGCCTGCGACGGAAGCCAGGCCAGATTCTGGTATTTCGGCGATGGTGCAGCGCTTGATTTTTCTTCCGATCCGCCGACGGTGCTGGCCAATGGCGCTACCTTCAGTCGCGAAGCATCTGCCGTCGCGACCGACATACTCGGCAATTTGTTGTTCTATACAGATGCCCAGACCCTGTATGCCCGCAACCACCAGCCGATGCCGAATGGCAGCAATCTGGACGGGCATGCTTCCACCACCCAGACCCTGATCCTGCCGGAGCCTGAAAGCCCCGGACGTTTTTATGTTTTTACGCCCAACAGTTTCGACAACCTGCCCAGTGGCAAAGGGTTATCGTACTCGGTGGTCGACATGTCATTACAAAGCAGTCTAGGCGATGTGCCGGCGGGGCAGAAAAACATCAGTCTCGTGCCTCAGAACCTGTTTACCGAAAAAATTTCGGCTACACGCCATTGCAACGGCAAAGACTGGTGGATATTGACCAAAGAACGCCAGAACAACCGATTCCGGGCATACCCGCTTATGGCAGGCGGCCTCGGCACTGCGGCGACTTCAGATATAGGCACCGCCGGCTCAACGGCCCTGCCCAACACGATCGGCTGCCTCAAATTTAGTCCCAACGGGGAAAAGGTGGTCAATACCCTGTTCAGCACTGGCGGGTTTGAAATATTCGACTTTGATAAAAGCACAGGGCTGCTCTCGAATGCGGTCACCATTACTGACCCGTCGTTCGGGGGAGCCTATGGGGTGGAATTTTCCCCCGATGGGAAACTGCTTTACCTCACCAACCTGATCGCGCCATCTCACATCTGGCAATTCGACCTGACGGCGGGCGACGGAACGGCGATCAGGGCTTCGGCCCTGGTACTGGCCGAATTTCCGGACGAATACCGCTTCGGCCAGTTGCAGCGCGCGCCGAACAGCAAAATCTATGTCACCAATACCTTCCCGCTACAGTTTACGCCGGGACTGGGTATTATCCACAAGCCCAATATCGCCGGCACGGGCTGTCAGTACCAGCAAGGTGGCCTCAACCTGACGCCGGGCAGCGCCAACCTGGGTTTGCCGTCGTTTCCACAGGATTTTCTGGTGAAGTCGATACAGGCAGATATTACAGGGCCGGATACGGTTTGTCAGTTGCCCGCCAGCATAGTATACCAGTTGAAGACTGATAACCCTTGCGCACTGGATTCGGTAGCGTGGTCGCTGAGTGGTCCGGGCACTATTGTTTCCCAATCAAACGATCAAATTGAAATTGCGTTTGCCCAGCCCGGAAGCGTTACGCTCATCGCCACGGCCTTTACAGAATGTAGTACGGGAGCAGACACCATGTCGGTTTATCTTGTTGACGATCAAACACCTGTGCTCGATCTGGGGCCCGACATCCTGGTCTGCGACAACGGGGTGAAAGTATTGCACGCGGGACCGGGGTTTCAAAAATACCGTTGGAGCGACGGCACGACCGATTCCACAACGACGGCGTATTTGTTTGGGAAATACTGGGTAGATGTCTGGGACCTGTGCGGGAACAAACAGACCGATACTGTAACGATATCGCTGTTGCCCCCCACGGCCCTCGACCTGGGTCCCGACCAGGTCGTCTGTGCCGGAACCTCGGTGGGTTTCGTGCGACCCGTAATATTCAACTCCTGGATGTGGTTGCCACCAGACGGTCTCGACTGCGACACCTGTAAAACCATACACGCTGCCGTCACCGCCCCGATGACGTATATCGTTATTGCACAAAGCGGGGAGGGGTGTCTTTCCGCCGATACCATCACCCTGCAGATCGTGACGGATACGATTTTCGCCAGCTTCGACACCGTAGTTTGCAGAAATGAAACCCTTTTCATTCTGGGCCATGAACTTGGAGCAGATACCGTTGCCGTTGTTTCCATAATAACAGCAGGCGGCTGCGATTCCGTGCTAACCGTGACGGTTACCGGCCTTGATACCGCGTATTCCGAGGTCGAACTGTTTGTTTGCCAGGGGAGTACACTGGATGTGTACGGCATTCCTGTCAGCACCGACACCGTGCTGCAATTCATATTTGCCACTGCTAACGGTTGCGATTCCATTGTCCGGGTTGAAGTGAGTGTGCTTGATACGATACTGAACCAGGTGACTTTGCAGGCATGTCCCGGCGGGTTTGCACTTTACAACGGGGAGGAGATAGCGGTCGGCGAAACGCAGGTGTTCCAATTCCCGGTCGGGCAGGCATTCTGTGATTCGACGGTGGTGGTGCAGGTCGTTCCGTTTGCCGTTCCGTTTATTCAATTGCCGGGTATAGACACCATCTTGATCGGTGATTCGGTATTGCTGAATCCGACATATAGCGGAAATCCGCCTTTCAGTTGGCAATGGACACCCCTGGCGCCGCCCGATTGGTTGAGTTGTTACGATTGCCCTTCACCCCTGGCTAACCCGCTGGTCACAATGTCTTATCAGGTCAGCATCACCGATGGAAACGGCTGCACGGCTGCGGACTCCTCGGTCATTGTTGTTTTGCCCTGCGGACTGCCGTACGTTCCGAATATCTTTTCCCCCAACGACGATGGTCTCAACGACCGTTTTTACCCGCTCGGCCCGGATTGTATCTCAAAGGTGCGCTACCTGCGCATTTACGACCGATGGGGCGAGCTGATATTTGAGCGGACCGATTTTCCGCTCAATATCGAGTCGCTCGGATGGGACGGCCGCTACCGGGGAAAGCCGCTCGGTCCCTCCGTACTGGTATGGATTGCAGAATTTGAATTTCCGGACAGAACGACGGTGAAAAAATACGGTGACGTAACTTTGATAAGATAGCCATACTGACTTGCGAACCGGCGGCCTTGTTCAGTTACTGCTGAATTTCCTGTGTTGAGCGCGGTTTTTATGCTGTTTTATCCGCGTCCGCCGTAGCGCCGGGTCAACGGTCCCTGCTTTTTCCGGGACCGCTCACCTGGCGCCTGAATGGCGGTAGCAGCACAAATTTCCCGACAATTATTACACGACGCACCTTGCGGAAAGATTTGATTGTCCTATTTTGCTACCCAAAAACATTACTGCATAACGAATTACATGGACTGGAACAACAAAGTTGCCATCATTACCGGCGCCGGCACCGGTATCGGAAAAGCCACCGGTGAACTGCTGGAGTCGAAAGGCTGCCGGGTTTACAACCTCGATATAGCCGGATCAGGCGACTCGCCGTATTTTATCCACTGCGATGTGCGCGACCGGCAGGCTATCCGCGCGGCTGTACAGGCCGTGCACGACCGCGAACAACGTATTGATTTTCTGTTTTCCAATGCGGGCATCCACCTGTTCGCCGGCATTGAGGAGACGACCGACGAAGAGTTTGATAACGTGACGGCCACCAACATACTGGGTACATTTTACCTGTTGCAATCCGTGCTGCCCCACATGAAGGCGCAGCAAAAAGGCAGCATCGTACTCATGGGGTCCGATCAGTCGTTTGTCGGCAAGGCCCGGAGTGCCGTGTACGGCTTGACAAAGGGCGCCGTCGGCCAACTCACCAAAAGCACCGCGATCGATTACGCGCCATTCAATATTCGCGTCAACTGTATTTGTCCGGGCACCATCGACACACCGCTGCTGCACAGGGCCGTGGAGCGCTTCTCCACCCTGAGCACAACACCCAGTGCTGACGTGTACCGCTCGCTCGACGGCATGCAACCGCTGGGCAGGATCGGGCGACCCGAAGAGATCGCTTCGGTCGTGGCGTTCCTGTTGTCCGACGACAGTTCGTTCATGACGGGCAGCCTGGTCAGTGCGGATGGTGGCTACGTGTGCCAGTGAGCAGGGCAGTGTGCATCTCCTCGAAAACGCTTGGTAAAAGGGTTTGCTGCGGCCTGCTGCGCCGCCGGGCCGGGGCGTGAAGGATCAATTGTATGCGTAAGATTTCCGGATTTGAGCCTGCCGGTTATTTTTTCAACCTGTTTTCTGCCACGCCCTCAAACGTAATCGTTACGGGCCTGATATAGCCCCGGTCGTCGAACTCCAGTTTGTCGATGCAGGTGACCCGGTGGTTGGGATGTGTTTCGGTAAGCGGACGCCGATGGTAAACGATATACCAGTCGTCCGTCTGCGGCGCCCGGATCAACGAGTGATGCCCCGCGCCCGTTGCGACGGCCGTATCCTGTTGCAGTACCACGCCGATGCGCTCAAATGGCCCGAAAGGGGTGTCTGCCATGGCATACGCCACGCTGTAGTCGGGGCCGCCCCAACCGCCTTCCGACCACATGAAGTAATATTTACCGTTGCGGATAAACATAAAAGGCCCTTCCACATAGCGCTCCGGCGTGATCTCCCGGAAGATCGTCCCGTCGGCATAGGGTTCGAGTCCGGTAAAATCATCTTTGAGTTTTACGATGTTGCAATGTCCCCACCCACCGTAGATCATATAGAATTGCCCGTCTGAATCCCGGAACACGAACTGGTCGATGGGTTGGGCGCCGTTGTGGAAAGTGCCGATGAGGGGCTTGCCCAGATAGTCGGCAAACGGCCCTTCCGGCTTGTCCGATACGGCTACACCGATGCCTCCCTGTTCCTCATCGCTCTGAATGTCGTTTGCTGCAAAGAACAGGAAATATCGCCCGCCGTTCTGAACAATCGCCGGCGCCCACATTGCCTTGTGCGCCCATTTAACCGCGCCGGTATCCAGGATGTGCGCATGTTTTTCCCAGTGGACCAGATCCGGGGAGGAAAAGGCATCGAGAAAAACCTGTTTTTCGTAGACGTCGGAAAAAGTGGGGTACACCCAATACTGCATGTCGAATACTACTGCTTCAGGATCGGCATACCAGCCGGGGAAGACGGGATTTCCGGATGTTTTCTGGGCGGATGCGAGCACGGGAATGGCTGCGATGACCAGAAGCCGGATTAATATGCCTGTATACCATGCGGAAGGTTTCATATTTGGCGTTGCTGTTTAAAACGGCCTATACTTTTTTGGGCGGCAAATCAAACGCAACAGCCTCGTGTTCCAGGTGGTCCCTGTGGGAGCCGTCGCAAAAGGGCTTGTTTTTTGACAGGCCGCAGCGGCAGAGACTGACCAGGGTTCGGCCCTGCAGTCCGTAGGCATTGCCCTGGGCATCCACAATTTCAAAATCTCCCTCTACCCGGAGCGATCCGTTGGAGTTTACCGTAATCTTTGTTGTCGACATTGCTATAAATTGAATTTCCGGCAAGGTAGGGACATTTTCGGGGCTTGTCCCCTTGCCATGTGTCACGTTTTGTACGTCGCCGGGAAACAGGGGGTGTTATGAAGTATCTGTCGGAAAACGCCGCAACATATTTTTATCCGGAAATACTCCGTGATTCAAAGAATATCCGGTTCATTTGTGTGGGAAATCCGGAGTATAGCAAATACCATAACCTGTACGCTTTTGTTCACGTGCCATGCTGTATGACAAGCATTGGCACAGTCTTCTTACGCCAGCAGTGCCCGTCCGGGCGGCCTGCATTTTTTGACTTGATAAAACACGAATCGAATGATTAAAAATGGATTACCTGTCCTTTTTTTGTTGCTGGCTGTAGCATTGGCACACGCCCAGTACCCGGAGAGCTTCAGTACCCTCAACAAGGACTACGCCGTCACAACCGTCAATGATTTTGCGGGCATAGCCTCCACCGGTTGGGCTTCCGGCATGAACAGCGGGGTGGGAACGGACGATGATTTCTGGGCCTCACAGGTTGCCGGCGGCGCTGTTTCGCCACCTACATGCATGATTGACGGCCCTGATTTTGTTTGCAACAATTCCGCAGGTATTGTGTACACCGCGCCGGCCGGCATGAGCGGCTACAGCTGGGGTATCATCGGCGACGGATCGATATCGGGCTCCACTACCGGACAGTCGATAACGGTGACATCCGGAAATTATCTCAATAACTATACTGTCTCGGTAACGATTACCGATGGTATAGGGGGGACCAGCAGCTGTTCAAAAGTGAGCAATATCTTTCTTGCTAAGCCGCCGGCCAACATCACCGCCAATCCGAGCGAGATTTGTCTGGGCGCTACACTGGATCTTTCTATTGCCGCCGCTGCCAGCAGCACGATTTCCTGGACGGGCGAAGGCATCGCCAATCCCGCCGGCAATCCGTCTACCACTGCAACGCCGACTTCCAGCGGTCCGCATACATATGGCGTAACCGTGACGACCGATCAAGGCTGCTCGAATACGGGTACCGTATCCGTTGGTGTAAATCCCCTGCCGGTCTGTTCCATCAATGGCCCCGGCGGCTCTAACGATACACTTTGTCAAGGATCTCAATACGTGTTCACGGCGGCTCCCGGCATGAGCGCCTACAATTGGGGGGTCAGCCCCAACGGCGCCATAATCGGCAGCAATACAGGTTCTTCCGTAACGATTACGCCCAACAGCAGTTCATCTTTGGTCGTGTTTGTTACCATTACTGATGCCAAAGGCTGTACATCCACTTGCACCCAATTCAGGCCGCTCAACACCGCGCCCACCTGCTCCATGGACGGGCCGCTTACCGTATGCGGCGGCTCGACGGGTAATGTGTACACCGTCACCACCAATGGAACTTTATACTACTGGAGTATTAGCGGCGATGGCGTTATCACCAGCCCTGCCAGTGGTTCTCCTTCCGTCACCGTCACCGCCGGGGCCTCCGGTTCGTACACAGTGAGCGTGGGGACGCAGTTCAACTACAATACCTGCGTCCGCACCTGCTCTCAGACCGTAACGGTCAACACTGCTCCCGCGCCTGCAATAACCGGACCCGTGTCGGTGTGCCCCGACGGGAGTGCGACGCTCGATGCCGGAGCAGGCTACACCAGTTACGCCTGGTCGAACGGCGGCGGCAATGCCCAGACGGCTACTTTCAACAACCTGCTGGCAACTACAACCTATACGGTGACGGTAACCGGCGCCAACGGCTGTACCGGTACAGGCACTTTTACGGTGAACGTCGCATCCTGCACGGTCGACTTTAGCGGCAAAATAGTCTGGGAAAATAATGATACCACCGGTGTGAAAGACGCCATCGTCAACCTCGCCGGCTCGGCCAACGGGAGCGACGTGACCGATGTCAATGGCGAATTTTCGATCATGACAGGTGTGCCCAGCGGCAGTTTTACACTCAAGCCGGTCAAAAACCTCAACAAACTCAACGGCGTAACCACCGCCGACGCTTCTGCCATCCAGCAACACGTTGCGGCCATCTTACCAATCACCGACCCCTACAAACTGGTTTGTGCCGACGTGAACAAAAGCAACTCGGTGACATCGCTCGATGCCTCGATTATTATACAGGCCGTCCTCGGCAACCCCGCAGCACTCAACCAGTTCAAGACCTCCTGGCGGTTTGTGCCGTCGTCGCACGTCATGCAGAATCCGCCCTGGGGCTTTCCGGAGCAACGCACTTACACAAATATCTCCGGCCTGCAAGCCAACCAGAATTTTATCGGGATGAAGACCGGCGATGTGACGGGCAGTGCGAACCCGGCGAATCTGGGCGCCCCTGAACCGCTGATGCTGCGCGCCGACGACCGGGTGCTGAGCGCCGGCGAGCAAATCAGCGTCGATTTTGCCGCCGACAAGAAGGCCGGCCTCGCGGCATTTCAATATGCGCTGCGTTTCGACCCGCTGGCACTCGAATTTGTCAGTATTGAACCATTGACCGCACTTCCCCTGACGACCGACAATTTTGGCCTCTTCAACGTGGAAGACGGCGAAATCAGGGTAGCCTGGGCCCAGCCCACGGGTGTGGATGTCGAAGCCTCGGCGCCGATATTCCGGGTACACTTTAACGCCCTTGCTCCTGGTGTTTTGCTGAGCGATGTGTTGAAAATCGATCCCGGTGTACTGCCCGGACTGGCCTACACGAGCGCGCTGGAAGAAATGGCGGTAGAGCTGCAATATGGCCTTGTAACTGGCACCAACACACCCGGAATGGCTGATTTTGCCCTGCTGCAGAACCGCCCCAATCCGTTCAACGGTACGACTACAATCGGTTTTGTGTTGCCGGCGGCATGTGAGGCCCGGTTGCGTATAGTCGACGTGTCGGGGCGGGTGATAACGGAGCGTACAGCGCAATATCCGGCGGGAACACACGCGGAATTGTTTGAATTGGATGGCGCGTCGGGTGTTTTGTATTATGAATTGATAACGCCGTTCGGCACTCAGACGAAGCGGATGCTTGTATCGCGGAAATAATTGTCATAACAACGTATTTCCATACAAAAAATACAGAAAATCAGCCGGTTATTCTTCAAATGGCTTCACTTCGAGCCATCAGACGAATGGCCGGCTGATTTTTTTATTCGGTCATGCCACCGGCCATGTTTTCCTAAACCCGGTATTAATAGCGATAAAAAGCAAGTTTTTTTACGAAAAAGCTTCGCAGGTTGAAAATTTTGCATGATTTTTGCATATTATTTTAACATATATTACTCTGAAGTTTAATCTGCTTTAATCCGGCAAAAATCTCATGAGGGCTGTTTAAAGTGCGCCGGTGTTTCCCACTCTTTTCGCTCTCCTCTTCATCCGGTGAATATCACGGATGGTCCGTTAATATCCCAATTCTGTAAGGAGCCTTGCCGCCCGATGGCGTACGAGGAGCTATCTTAATGGCTTTGCTTTCCTGTCCGGCACGCCCGCCGGAGGGAGTGGCACTTTAATATCCTGTTCATTCGAAATTATCCCCCTCACACTTAAAAATCTGCTCATGATGAAAGTTCTACGTTTACCCTTCCGCTCAAATGATTCAAGCAGGCAATTTCAGTTCGGCTGTTTACGGAAAAAAGCCTTGTTATTGCTTTGCCTGGGGTTGGGCTCTACCGTGTTTGCACAATTGAAGGACCCGGCAAGTCACCCCAAATTTGTAAATCCTTTGCCCGATCCGTCTGTCATTGACGCGACTGCCGGCGGCGATTATTCCATGGAAATGGCCCCTGCAACGCAGTGGCTGGGCCTTGTGGATGTCAACGATGATCCCTTGTACACAAATGTGTGGGGTTATGGCCTGACCGGTGTCGGCGTCACTTTTCCCGGGCCGACTTTTTGGGCCAAGGAGGGGAATCCTGTTGATGTTACCTGGATCAACAACCTGCCCGATAACCACCTGCTTCCGATTGATTTGTCCATTCACGTGGCGCACCCGCATACCTGGTTCGGCCATGGTATACCGACCGTAGCGCACTTGCACGGCGGTCATACCGAATCGGAAAGCGACGGGATACCTGATGCCTGGTTTACCAGAAATAATACCTACAAAGGCCATGATTATGTCAAGGCAAAATACCATTACGACAACGACCAGGAATCCGCCACGCTTTGGTATCATGATCACGCGCTGGGCATTACCCGCCTGAACGTATACGCAGGTCTTGCAGGATTTTACCTGCTCCGCGACGACAACGAACTGAGCCTCGGATTGCCCAGTGGGGACTATGAACGGGAAATTGTATTTCAGGACCGGGATTTCGACGAAAACGGACAGTTGATCATGCCGGCCGACGGCGGCTCGCAGGGGGATTGCCAGGTCGGCGCCGAGGGTGGTCCGTTCGTGAATGAAGAACCGATCATTCCTGAAGCCGAGCAAACCCCGGGAACGCCGAGTGTTATGGCCGAATTTTTTGGCAACTATATCATCGTGAACGGTATGACGTGGCCTTACATGAGTGTGGAGCCCCGCCAATACCGCCTGCGCCTGCTCAATGGCTCGGACTCGCGCTTTTACTTTCTGGAATTACAAAGGGGCGCTTCCGGCGACAGTATTGTAGTACCCATCCTTCAAATCGGAACGGATGACGGCCTGCTGTACAACCCGGTAGCGGTCAATCATTTGCTGCTGGCTCCCGGCGAACGCGCCGATATCATTGTGGACTTCACAGGTCTGTCGGTAGGTCCGGGCACGGTACTGACCTGGTTCAACTACGGCGCCGACGATCCGTTTGGAGGCGACCCTGAAGGACCTGCAGCAGAAGACCTCGACGACGATCTTACCCGGCCTACCGCCCAGATCATGCAGTTTCGTGTCGACCTTCCGTTTAACGGAGGTGTTCCGAATACCAGTTTTAATACAGGCTCCCAGATGCGCGAGAATCCTATCACAATACTGAGTTCCGGCATTTCCCGCAAACTGGTACTTTTCGAAGGGCGCGATGCGTATTGCCGCCTGCGGCCTCAGTTGGGCATTCTGGATGAAAATTCCTATATCAACGGTTCACTCATGTGGGACGAACTCATTACCGAGAACCCGGACCTGAATGCCATTGAATACTGGGATATTTACAATACAACGGCAGACGCACACCCCATTCACCTGCACCAGGTGACATTTCAGATACTGGACCGCACCACTTTCGACGGCCAGGTCGAATTTATCCCGACGGGTGATCCGATTTCCGGCGGTTCAAAACAGGTCCTGACACTGAATTCACCGGTGACGTTTGCTCCGGGTTGGGACGCTCCCGACAGGGAAAAAGGCTGGAAAGATACCGGCGTTATCCCGCCAGGCGGCGTCATGCGCGTGGCGGCCAAATTTGACCTGCCCGGCAAGTACGTTTGGCACTGCCATATCCTGTCGCATGAAGACCACGAAATGATGCGCCCGTTCTGGGTCGGCCCGATGATGAGCGGCAGGATCATTTGGGAGCACGACGACGCAAGCGGCGTCAATGAAGCCACTGTAAATATCACCGGCGCGGCAACGCACTCGTCCAGGTCCAACAAGGATGGCATTTACTTCCTTCCCATCGGTCCTGCAGCGGGCGTTTCAACGATCAAACCGGTAAAAAACATCAACAAGTTCAACGGCGTGACGGCAGCCGACGCCTCTTCCATTCAGAAGCACGTTGCCAATATTTTCCCGATCACTGATCCGTACAAAATGGTTTGTGCCGACGTCAACAAAAACAACGCTATTACTACGCTCGACGCCTCGCTTGTTGTGCAGGCGCTGCTGGGCAACCCGATCGCCAATAGTATTTTCAATACGTCCTGGCGCTTCGTACCCACCGATCACGCCATGAGCAATCCGCCATGGGGCTTCCCGGAGCAGCGGACCTATACTGATATCAGCACGAGTTATTCCGATCAGGATTTCTTCGGTATGAAAATCGGTGATGTGACAGCCACCTATTCCAATCCGGCCAACTTCGGCGGTGTCGCGTCGATGGTGCTAAACGCCGGAGATCAATGGCTGGAGGCGGGTCAACCCCTGTCTGTGGAGTTTAAAGCCGACCAAATGGATGACCTGACAGCATTCCAGTTCGCTTTGGCCTTCGACCCGTTACAGTTGAAATTCGAGAGCGTCGAGCCCTTGCAGGGCCTGCCGCTTGCGCCGACCAATTTCGGTACATTTAATGCAGATGCCGGAGAACTCCGGGTCGTATGGGCGGAGGCTGCAAGCTATCAGGTGGAAGAAGCCGCTCCCGTATTCCGCCTGCATTTCACCGCAATGCAAAGCGGGGCAAAGCTCAGCGATGTACTGAATATGGATGAATCGGTACTGATGAACCGTGCTTACAACAGTAATCTGGAAGAAACGGCCGTTGAACTGAGGTTTACGGAAGTGACCGGTATCGACAACCCGGAGGCGAACTTCGGTGTACAAATGCTGGTGCGGCCCAACCCGTTCCGCGACGAGACCACTGTTTCGTTCACCCTGCCCGAGGCCTGCGAGGCACAATTGCGCGTACTGGATGCGAGCGGGCGCGAACTGTTGCGCAGCAACAATTCGTACCCTGCCGGAAACAACAGCGAGACGCTGCGGCTGGACGGCAGTTTTGTTACCGGTTTGCTGTATTGCGAGTTGGTAACGCCGTTTGGAGTGGTGACGCAGAAGATGGTAGCTGCGCGGTAATGGCCGGAAATGCCATGTAAATCTGCGTCGATCCGGGTATGGATCACGATTTGCCTGCACAGGTAATGTGGCGGATGCCGGGATCGACGCAGATATTTTTGATAGTAACATGAGTCAGAATGGCCATCGCTAATTGCCTCTTCTCCTATTGGACCCTAAATTCGGGATGAGTCACGCGAATCAGGGGTTGATTCTAAAGGATGCACGGGCCACACAGTTGATTGCAGATGCCATCGTCTTAAGGTCAAGGCAGGGTACGCAGTTTACTGGCGGCGCAACCTGAAAAAGGGACTAAATATCATGTATTTCTATTATACATATTTTAAGCTCCAGAAAGAATGCGCGATATAACAAATGCAGTTGATCTTTATGGCGATTATTGACCACCATAAAGAGTTAATCAACACTTTTACCCGTCTTATGAAAAGGTTTTTCCGATTTTATGCTTTAACACTGACACTGACATTTCTTTCAACCGGCACATTTGCGCAAAACAAAAGTTGGCTGGTAAAAATGCAAGACCCGGACGTCAATTTCTGGGAACTTCAAAAAGAGTTCAACGATTACTGGAAAGACCGCACCGACTACAAAGGCAACGGCTACAAGGTATTCAAACGCTGGGAGTATATCAATGAAACCCGCGTTTTGCCGGACGGAAAACTGCAACCGGCGGATTATGTCCTGAAAGAATATGAGAAGTATATGGCAGAAGCCGCGCAGCTCAAATCGGCTTCGGGCACCTGGAGTATCGTTGGGCCGACAATCTATCCGACAAATAATACGGGCCAGCCTACCGGCAAGGGAAGGGTAAATGTCATTACTTTCCATCCAACCGACGTCAATACACTGTTCATCGGCGCTCCTTCGGGCGGTATTTGGAAAAGCGTTAACGGCGGCGCCAACTGGACCAATCTTTCTGCCAATATTCCCTATCTCGGGGTATCTGCCATCCTGATAGATCCTTCCAATCCGGATATTATTTACATAGGCACCGGCGACCGGGATTCGGATGACGCACCGGGCGTTGGCGTTTACAAATCCACAGACGGAGGCGTTTCCTGGGTCCCCATGAATGTAGGCATGGGCAATACAACGGTGGGTATGATGCTGATGCATCCTTCTGATCCGAATACCATTCTCGCTGCTACGTATACCGGTATCTTTAAAACCACGAACGGAGGTGTAACCTGGTCGCAAACCCTGGCCGGCGACTTCAGGGACATCAAATTCAAGCCCGGCAACCCCGATGTCGTATATGCCACCAGAATCATTACGCCGGCACAATATTATCGCTCTACCGATAACGGGACTACATGGGGGCAGGTCACCACGCCTGTTTCCGGTGTCGGTTCCCGTATGGTCATCGGCGTTTCACCGGCCAATCCCGACTATGTATACCTGGTTCAGATCAAAAGTTCAGACGCGAATTTTAAAGCCTTGCTCCGGTCTGTTGACAGTGGGCTTACCTTTACCGAGCAGTCTAACGCTCCAAATATCTTCGATTATCTCTGCGACGGGAGTGGTACTGCCAGTCAGGCGACGTACGATCTGATTATCGACGTCGACCGCACCAACGCTGAAATTGTCTATGTCGGCTCTATCAACAGCTGGAAAAGTGTTAACGGCGGGGTAACATGGTCGCCGGTAACACACTGGGTCGGAAGCAACTTTGCACCCGGAAACCCAACGGCAAATTGTGCAGTATCTGTACACGCCGACCACCACTGGTACCAGTGGTCTCCGTTGCACAGCCCTGCAAGGTTGTACCTCGGCCACGACGGCGGCATTGCGTATACCGCCGACGGCGGCACAACCTGGACAGACATCACCACCGACCTCGCTATCGGCCAGGTGTATAAAGTTGGCCAAAGTGCGCAGACTGCGAATAATATCATTGCAGGGTTTCAGGACAACGGGGTTTCTGCCACCAACGACGGGGTCAATTTTACCACAGTAGGCGGGGGCGATGGTGGTGAGTGCGCCATCAATTACAATAATGCCAATTTTTGTTACAGGGAATCGCAGTTGGGCAATCTAACGCGTTCCTCGGCCGGTCTGTTCGGTTCGTATTCCAATATTATTTCCGCTATTAATGATCAAGCGGCATTTATTGCGCCCTACATGCTCCACAGGACTAATCCGGGTACCATGTTTTTTGGACGCGAAAACGTATGGCGCAGCACAAATGTCGATGCCATTCCATCCGGTTCGGTGACATGGGAAACCATCAGTTCCTTTGCCGCAGGCACAACCATCCGGGTTGTGGAACAGTCTCCGGCAAATCTGAATATCGTATATATTTCCAGAGGGTCCGGTTCAGGATCTGCGATGTACCGATCAGACAACGCCAACGCCGCCGCCAATGCCGTGGTTTGGAATGCCATAACCAAGCCCGGCGGGCTGACGGCGACCGATATTAAAGCGCACCCCGTCAATGAAAATATTGTGTTTGCTACTGCCGGCATGCAGGTTTTCAAATCGACAGACAAGGGCTTAACCTGGGCAGACATCACCGGTAATCTGCCGGCATTGTTTATCAATTGTTTGGTACTCGATAAGGACGCCAACGAAGGCATCTATATCGGCAACCAAACCGGTGTATGGTACAAAGACGCCGATATTACCGAGTGGGTATTGTTCAGTTCCGGTTTGCCGCCGGTGGATGTGCGGGAACTGGAAATCTACTACGATGCCAATCCCGACAACAGCCGCATTACCGCTTCCACCTATGGCCGCGGGATTTGGCAAAGTGACCTGATTGAAGTCAATGCCATCAATCCGTCCGGTCTGGCCGCTGTAGCTATCAGCACCACCCAAATTGATCTCTCCTGGACGCTCAACGCATCGAATAACAACGTGCTCATTGCCACTTCTCCGACCACTATCTTCGGAGTACCGGTGGACGGTACGGCATATACCGCCGGTAATTCCCTTCCGGGTGGCGGAACGGTCATTTACGTGGGCAACATGGTTAATTTTAGCCATACCGGACTTACCGCAGGTTCTGACTATTGTTACAAGATATGGTCTGTTAACGGCAGTAATCAATACTCGGCAGGCCTGCCGCCTGTTTGCGCCAGAACATTCTCGCACAACTGGACCGGTAATGTCAACACCGATTGGTTCAATGCAGGAAACTGGGGCCCTGGTACCGTGCCGACGATTTTGGATGGCGCCTATATTCCGGCCGGCCGGCCAAACTACCCGTTGATTAATGCCGCAGGGGCCAGGTGTTCGCACCTGACCATCGAACCCGGCGCCTCGGTAAGCATGGATGCATCAACATCCTACATCCTTCAGGTATCGGGAGACTGGATAAATAATGGGACGTTTAACCGCGGTGTCGGTACGGTTGAGTTCAATGGGAACAACGCATTGCAAAATATTGCCGGGGCATCAACAACAGACTTTTATGTGCTGCGGGTTGACAAAGGGTCAGCCAACAACATCCTGGATGCAGTTGCACAAATCACCTTAAATGCGGCAGTGGACGCTCCACTTGCCTTGATATCGGGAACGTTCAGGCTGTCGAATGCTGCGAGCACGATCACCGCTATTACAGCAAACGGCCAGACTACCGCCAATGCGCTGGGCCTAAACAAACGCATTTGGGTCAGCGCGGGGACCTTGAATGTAAATTCACGCTGGAGAATCAACCATGGCGAATTGAGGATTACCGGCGGAACGGTAAACATCGGCAACGCCAACAATATGGAATTGGATTACCTGAACAGCGGAGCAATTATTCTGGAAGGCGGCGCATTGAATGTTTCCGCAGGCATCTGGGGCAATGCCTCTAACCAGAGCTCAACAGGTATAATCGCTATATCCGGAGGAACCATGACCGTGGGCGTATTCTCCAACGGTTTTGCCAGAGGTATGCTGGAGGCCGGTCCGAACTGCATTTTTATAGCAAGTGGCGGTACTATAGTAATTCAACGGAGCAATGGCCATACACAACAATACCTTAACCAATCAACGATTTCATCAGTTACCGGAGGTTTATTGCAAATTGGAAATGCCGCTACCCCTTCAAGTCAAACCATCCGAATCAACAGCACAGTCCCGGTGTACAACCTGACGGTAAACGCCACGAACTCGCCGACAGCGCAATTGCTTACCAATAACTTGACTGTACTGAATGACCTGACCATTTCAGGGGGGACCCTCAATGCCAACAACCTGAACCTGAATGTGGGCAGACACTGGACGAACGGCGGAAGTTTCATTCCGGGTACCGGGGTAGTCACTTTTGACGGAACGGTGAATCAAAACCTCGGCGGCGTCAGCCCAACGACCTTCAACAACCTTACACTCAATAATGCAAACGGGCTTACGCTCAACGGCAGCGTAAATACAACCGTAAACGGAACCCTGGCGCTGAATTCAGGTGTCATCACAACGGGCAGTAATACGGTTATTATTCCCTCGACGGGCGCTGTATCCAGAACTTCCGGCCATATTTTTGGCAAACTGCAAAAACATGTGGCAAGCGGTGCAGGCATCAGCCGGACCTTTGAAATCGGTGATGTCGCGGCTTCCGGTTATACCCCGGTCTCTGTAACCTTTGCCTCCGTCTCTACGTCCGGCAACGTGATAGCGCAGTCCGTATCGGGCGATCACCCGCAGATTGGTTCCGCGACCCTCAATGCTTCCAAAAGTGTCAACCGCTATTGGTCGCTGACCAACAGCGGAACCGCCTTTACTACATATGATGCTGTATTTAACTTTCTGACTGCCGACCTGGATCCTGCCGTCAATACTTCAAACCTGGTTGGTGGAAAGTATAATGCGCCAAACTGGACCTATCCGGCAATAGGGGCCAGAACGGCGAATAGTACGGAAATTACGGGTGTTGCCTCCTTCAGCGATTTTCAACTGGCCGAACCTTCCTGTGTTGATCCGGACGTTCCCGGACTGACAGCTACCGTCAACCCAACCTGTTCGGGTCAACCGACCAATTTAAGTATTGCCACGGGCAATTTGAATGGAGCAGCCGACTGGCAGTGGTATTCAGGCTCTTGCGGCGGCACGCCCGTTGGAACGGGATCAAGTGTGAACGTTTCGCCTGCCGGCACTACTACATACTTTGCAAGAGGCGAAGGCGGCTGTGTCGTTACGCCCGGCGCCTGTGGAAGTATTTCCATTACGGTAAATGCCAATCCAATTGCCGCACCGACGCCGTCACCGGCATCGGTTTGTGTCGGCAGCATCCTCAATATAAGCGGTAATGCCGGCGGCGGCTCTGGCAACTATACGGCCCACGCCTGGACTTGCTCGGGATGCAGCGGTCTGGTCGCGCTCAGCAATGTGGGCACGCCTACGCTTCAGGTAGACGCTGTCGGTGGTGCGCCCGGCTCGGCCACGCTCACCTACCAGGTTACGGATAATAACGGCTGCACCGCTTCTGCCACCGTAGCGCTCACCATTAATGCACGGCCGGTACCGACGTTCACCGCATCCCCCGGCGCCAGTGTTTGTGTGAATACAGGTGTCACTTATACCACCCAGTCGGGGCAATCCAATTATATCTGGAGTGTACCGGGCACGGCGGGAGTGGATTATACCATCACCTCCGGCGGCATCGGCAGCACGGACAACACGGTCACGCTGCAATGGCTGAGCTCGGGCAGCAAAACAGTGACGGTCAACTATACCGATGCGAACGGCTGTACAGGTGCGAATCCGGCATCAAACACCAACACCGTAAATGCGTTGCCGACGACATCCAACGCAGGAAGTAACCAAACCATTTGCGCAAATGGCAATGCTGCACTTTCTGCCAATACCCCTGTGGTAGGCACGGGCCTTTGGAGTGTGGTCAGCGGACCAAATACAAGTCCCAGCCAGTTTGGCAACCCTTCTCTGCCTTCCGTGAATTTTGTGCCGGCAGGCGGTCCGGGGGTCTACCTGATTCGCTGGACCATTTCCAACCCACCCTGTCCCGCTTCGACCAGTGAACTGACCGTTACGGTTGTAGCGACACCAACATTTGCCAATGCAGGTTCCGCCCAGTCAATTTGTGCAAACAGCAGCGCGACCATGGCGGCCAACACACCGGTCGTGGGCACAGGCACCTGGAGTATATCGGCTGGCCCAAACCTTTCTTCTAGCCAGTTCAGCAATGTCAACGACCCTGCGGCTATGTTTACCCCGACAACACCGGGCATTTATTCATTGGCGTGGAGCATCGCCAACCCGCCCTGTATGCCGTCGGTGGATGCTGTAACAATTACGGTGAACACCTTGCCGGCGACGCCGACCATCACACCAAGCGGCCCTACAACGTTCTGCACGGGCGGCAGTGTGCAGTTAACGAGCTCTGCAGCGAGTGCCTATTTGTGGAGCACCACCGAGACGACCCAAAGCATTACGGTGACAACCAGTGGTTCGTACACGGTACAAATAACGGACGCGAATGGCTGCACCGCCACTTCTGCGCCGACAGATGTAACGGTGCTTGAGCAGCCTGTGGCGAATGCCGGTACTGACGCCGACGAATGCGATCTGAACACGACGCTGGCTGCAGTACCGAGTGTCGGCACGGGCACGTGGACATACACAGGTCCCGGCACGGCGACATTTGCACCGGATGCCAATGACCCGGCAGCCGTAGCGACGGTAACTGCCTATGGTGCTTACACCTTCACGTGGACGGAAGTAAACGGGATATGCACGGACGACGATGTTGTGACGATAAACTTCAATGCTCCTCCTGCCGTCACCCTCAACGATCCGGCAGATGTATGCCTGACCGGTGCCGACATGAACTTTACCGGTACTCCCACTGATGCCAACGGCTCGTTCACCACGACGGCAGGCGCCGGATTCACGGATAACGGCGATGGTACAGCGGTGCTGGATGTGAGCGTGGCGGGTATTGGAACTTATGACGTGACCTATACCTACACCGACGGCAATGGCTGCCAAGCATCGGAAACGGTGAGTGTATCGGTTACCTCCTGTGCGCTCAACTTTACCGGTCGCGTCATCTGGGAGGCCGATCACCTGACAACGATGACAGGGGTAAAAGATGCAACGACGACCCTCAGTGGCGACGATAACGATACCGATATTACGAACGTAACGGGTAATTATTCGCTGGATGCTACCATGGGCACCGAATTTGAGATCAAACCGGTCAAAAACAAGCCGATGCCATTTGCGATCAATGGCCTGACTGCGGGCGATGCCTCCCGGATACAGCAGCACGTGATCGGGGCATTCCCCTTCACGGACCCGTACAAATTGATTGCAGCAGACGTCAACAAATCCAATTCGGTAACGGCACAGGATGCCAGTTTGGTTTCGCAAGCCGTTCTCGGCAACCCGATTGCTCAGGGCTTTTTCATCAATACAACCTGGCGCTTCGTTCCGAAAGCCTATGTGTTCCCTGTGCCGGCAAGTCCGTGGGGATTCCCGGAGAAGATTGTGCTGACCGGTGTAAGCGGTTCGCTGACCGGCCAGGATTTTATCGGTTCAAAACTGGGTGATGTAAACAATACGGCCAATCCGGCCAATCTGGCGCCCTCAACACTGCCCGACCTGGTCTGGAAGGTACAAGACCGGGTACTGGAACAGGATGAAACGTTTGTTGCAGAATTCTGTGCGTACAACTTCGATGCCTTGCTGGCCTTTCAGTTCGGTCTGAATTTCGACCCGACCAAGATACAGTTGCTGACCATTGAAACGATACCGGGCAGCCCTATGGACACGGGTAACTTTGGCGCATACAACGCTGCTAACGGCGAGATCCGCGCCCTGCTGGCCATGGCCCAGGCACTCTCAGTACCTGCTGGAACGCCGGTCTTTCGCCTGAAATTCAAAGTATTGCAAAGCGATATGAAACTGAGCGAGGTATTGTTTCTGGATGAACTGGTACTGCCGGCCATTGCTTACGACAGCGCATTTGCAGAATCAGGTGTGGAATTGCAATATTCTACCGTGACCGGCACGCATGACCAGCCGGGTGCAGGCAGTCTGCAACTATTTCAAAACCGCCCCAATCCCTTCAACGGCACAACCACCATCGGCTTTATCCTGCCGGATGCCTGCGAAGCGCAACTGCGCATATTCGACGTGTCGGGACGACTGTTAATGGAACGCGTTGCGCAGTACCCGGCCGGTAAACAGGAGGAAGTGTTTGACTTGACAGGGTTTACGGGCGTGTTGTACTACGAACTGGTGACATCGTTCGGTACCCTGGGCAAGCGAATGCTGTTGACGGGGAAATAATAGGGTTCTCCGTTCCTGGAAACCGTCCCTTAAGGGCTTTCAGACGGTTTTTTAGTGGTGGCACACGGGTATTTCCTTCCTGTTTTCTGCGGAAAACAGGAAGGAAATACCCGTGTGCCACCACTTGGCGAGCTCATTTCCCGGATTTTCATTTGGACTAACAAAGAGCTGCCTTCCTTGACAACGGCCTTTTTACTTCACCGCGCCGTTTTCCCGGTTCACTTCAAACCGCCGGGCATTTCACTGTTTTTCGCTGGCCAATAAGTGTCTGCAGGCTGTAAATTGGGTCTGTTCATTGGATAGTAATAGCCCGATACCGCAAACAGGGTGCTGAAAGTAGTTGGTTACTGGGCAGGCGTGTGTGCGGCGACGCGCGGCGTCTGCCTGATTTTCTTCACTATAATTGTTGAGCCATGTCAGGGAAAAATATAAAGACAACCAAGCATTCCGGCGATCCCGCCGTTTGGTGGAATATGCTTCCGGCCTGTTGGAAAATGGCATTTAACGAAGCGATACTGGGCAGGGAGGCTACCGAAAAGTCGCCCTCTGAAGATGCCTTGAAAAGTCTGCAAAACATCAGCGTATTGCGCTTTTCCGGGCCGCGCGCACCATTTCCGAATATGGGTTTTGAACTGTCCGACCTCGCAGGACTGGAGCAACTGACCCGGCTTGAAATTCTGATAGTCACCTACCAGCAACTGGTCTCCCTGAAGGGAATTGAACGGCTTACGGGCCTTAAGGCGCTTTACCTGTACAACAACAGTATTGAAGACCTGAGTGGTCTTGAAAAACTGGACGACCTGGAAGAACTGTATATCCAGAACAACAATATCTCCTCGCTGGAGCCCATCCGGCACCTCCGCAGCCTGCGTGTATTGTACTGCTCCGGCAATGCCCTGACCACCCTTGGGGGACTCACCACCGCGCACAACAAAACCCTGCGCAAATTCCAGTGCCTGCCCAACGAATACCTGCCGGACTATGAGCTGGTCCGTGTGAAAAAAAGCCTTGGTATTCGCTGTCTGGGAGGGTAGGGGACACCGAATATTTTTGTCGGACCGGGTTGCTGTATCTGTCTTTTATTTTGCGGGTTGAAGAAGCCATTTGGCGTAGGAAAGCGCCGCCGAAAATTATCCTGATTCCATCGCATTGAAAAATTTCACACGAAGTATAAAGCGTGTAAAAATATTGTTATGTTTAAGTGTTGTAAAAATAGATGTTTTAAGGTGTTCTTTTTCGACGAAAGTAAACAAGAGTAATAGTCTGATAATCAGGATATAATTTCAAGCCACCCTTTAACATGGAAAACTTAATACAGTCGAATTTGCCCTAAATCAACACCTTGGCTATATGTTTGCAGCCTATTTCAGTATTTTAATCGCATAATAAAACCTCATATGGGTGAAGAATAATCTTGAGTGTATTGCAGCGCAATACACCCTTCTTCTACGTTACCGCTATTCTGTCGCGCCATATTCATTTGTCCTATATATTCCGATCGTCTGGTCACGACCAACAACCAATCGGTTCTTTATGCCGATACTTACATATACTTTATTTTAATCCATATCTCTGAAAGTTTAATTAGGTTTCCATGTTTATACATATACTTTCATATGTATTCTTTTGCTTGCTTTCTATTGCCCTGCTTGCAAGGGCCCGACACCTCCTGTGGTGCAAGCAATTGAAAACTTCCGCAATATTTTCAGACCATGCAATGCACCGTTTCTCTACCTCGGGCGAAACGGCATCCATATTCACAATCATGTCGAGCAGCCTGTCCCGCCGGGTCAAGGTGCAGATTTTGACTATTCAGACGGGTTTTTCCTGATGGAATAGTGCTCAATTGTTTGTTGAATAACCTGATGATTTGATCATTCAATTTTCCTTTTTCTGTTTTATCCATCCCCATTGGTTATGAAAAATAACTTTTACGCAATGTTTTTTGTGAAAAGCACCCAATCCCCAATTTCGGGATTGTTGATTGCCGCAATTTTCACCGTGGTGCTGTCCTCAGAGGTGCAGGCACAATGCGTTTTGCTGAATGATAACTTTAATTCAAATCCGGTATTGGCAGCAGTCAATACCGATGGAGCCTGGTATCCTGATCGTTTCAGGCCTGCAGGATTTGCGATGGACAATTTAGGCGGAGAAAACGTCCTGAAAATATCCATTGACGGTATAAACGACGGTGCTTTAAACCGTCCCGGCGGCCAGCAGGGAACCTTTTACAATACGCAGGGGCGTAAGTTCAACCAATGTGGCAAGTGTGTTACACTAATGCGGGGCGATATCTATATTCCTGCAGACTGGGCGACCAAACATCGCCGCACAGATATGTGGGCGACCGCTTTTAATAACGTAGATGCAGTTTCAAATTATCCGATCATCGGCTTTGCCAATGTGGACGGCTCAAGCCCGACACTAAGGTATTGGGATGAATCTGTCCCCATGGGTGGCGCCTGGGTTAATGTAGCCGGCCTCGTGTATGACACCTGGATTACGCTCGAATTTGCTATTTCCGGAACCGATATTGTATACAAAGTGAATGGTTCCACTGTTGGCACAGTTCCGGCCACGGGTTCCGTATATTTCGGCAATATCATCATGCAGGCATATAACTTTAACGATCCTGCGCTCCCGCTGGCCAACCAAAGTACCGACTCCTATGATGCGTATTGGGATAACCTGTACACTTCAGGAAATACCGGTGCGAATATTGTGCTGAATACCACTACGCTGGAGTCATTCTGCTCTTTGCAGGAAGCAATTAATGATGCCGGCACCCTGGCCGGACATACCCTTCAACTGGAGGGGAACCTTACCGAGGATATTATCTCGCTCAACAAAGCCCTGACCATTGACGGCAATGGTAAAACCCTTACCTCAACTTCTATAAATTACGGCATCGAGGTGTCTGTGGCGGGCGCCACAATCCAGGACCTGACTGTGGAAACGGCTGGTACCTTTGGTATCCATTCGACTTGCGGGTCAGACAATCTCACGCTCACCAATGTAACTGTAGACAATTGCGGTGGCACAGGTATCGCACTGAACGGCTCCGACAATTGTGTGCTCACCAATATTACCTCCACCAATAATGGTGGTAACGGCGTCTCAATAACCAATTGCGACAACCTTTCGATCAATGGTATTACTACCAGCGGGAACGCTTTTGGGGGCGGCTTCAATGCCGGCATCGGTCTGTTTACCAGCAGCAGTACTTGCCCGCCCGCAGGCATCAACGGGTTTTCGCTCACCGGCACTATAAGTATCGCTGAAGACGTAAAGGTTTATGCCCAGAAAGAAAATGCGGCTGATGTGATTACCGGCCTGAGCGGCAGCTCAATTGCCTGGGCTGTAGGAACCAGTGCCACCGATCGCTCTTACTGGCCTGACAAAACAACGGCTTACGCCGTCGTAGATGCCTTGTTTGAACCACCCTACAGCTTGCCCAACACAACCGTGTTTGTGGAGGAAGTAGCTACCGGCAATCTTTATGTCGACGACGATCCCAACGGCGATGCCTCGCCAGCAATGTCAATCCAGACGGCCATCAATTTTGCGGCTTCGGGCAAGACCGTCTTCGTTGAAGACGGTATCTTTAATGAAAGAATAACCGTCACTAAATCGCTGACTATCGACGGCAACGGCATGGCATCCTCTGTACTGTATGGTACAGGTCTTCCGGCAGGCGCCAGCGGTATTACCATCAGCAGCGGTATTACCAATGTCACCATCCAGGATCTTGGCGTGACTGCCTTTACCGGCAGTTCTCCGAACAGCACCGGAGGTATATACGCTGTCGGCGGCAACAATAACCTGACGCTCAAACACCTGGACGTGAGCAATAACCCCAGTTGCTCCGGTATTTACATCGAGGGCAACGCAGGTATCAGCGATGTTATGATCGACGACGTCAAATCACACGGGCACGGTAGCGGCGCCCGGGGCATCGTCATCTGGAACGGCCTGAAGAGTAACATCACCATTCAGAATTGTGAAGTGTACAGCAATAACTGCTGTGGCATCGAACTTCAGGATGGTACTGCTACAGGCGTCACGCTGTTCAACAACAATGTTCATGACAATGCCGACAGCGGTATCAGCCCCATTGGGTTGACCGGACCGGGGGCCAACCTGATCGATATGAATACGGTCACCAACAATGGCCGTTTTGGAATTGAAATCAAACTGCCTAACGGCTCGGGGGCCACTTCAGGCCCGGGCAGCATTGTTGTTCAAAACAATACGGTCACCCGTACCGTGACTATTGTCCCCGAATTACGTGATATCGCCGGTATTTCGGTATACCGCCGCGGATTTGTCATCGGAAACAACAATGTCAATATTCCTACGGGCGTGGTGGTACAGAACAACACGGTATCGGGCTACACGCAGCCAAGCAGCAGCGATGGCTTTGGTATCGTCATTGAGGGTACCAATCACACGGTAAGCGGCAATATTGTGTCGGGAAACAATGTAGGTATACAACAGCAGGCGGGACACCTGCCTTATGTTGAAAACACCGGTACAGACGGTGACCAAAGCAACCTGGCCGACCTGTATTTCGGACGTGGCAACGCACCGTTTACTTGCGGCAATACCATCAGCGGTAACACCTTGAGCAGTAATACGGTCAATACCCGCGACGTAGGTGCTGCCGTGAACACCCTGGCCGGCGTCGTAAAAAATACGAATACCGGCGAGACATTCTGCTCGATTCAGGGGGCGAATGACGACTCCAATACGCTCAACGGGCACTCGATCGAAGTATCGGCGGGTACCTATGTGGAGAATATAGCTATTACCAAATCACTCAACATTCTCGGCCCAAATGCAGCCATCGACCCTAATACGGGTATCCGTGTAACGGAGGCTATTGTTAAACCGGCCGTCATAGCACTCGAACCTGTAACAACCGGTGCCATTTTCCGTCTTGGAACTACCAGCCATATCGATGTGACCATCAAGGGTCTGACCATCGACGGCAGCAACCCTGCCCTGGGTGCGGGCCGTACCCTGAACGGCGTTGCTGTTCACACCGGCGCAGGCATAGTGAACAGTATCGGCTCCTTCGATGTCAATCCCGGTGGTCGTGATGTTAAAATGACCATTCAAAATAACATCATCAAAAACCTGGAGCGCTACGGTGTGCTGGCCGACGGGGTCACACCGGCAGTGGCACTGGCCGGCACCGATGTCAGCCACAATAAAATCGACAACCTGCCTTCGGGTAACAACTTTGGCGGAGGCCGCGGCCGCGCCATCGCTTTTGAAGAAAACCATTACGGCAGCGCAACCTATAACGTCATTAGCCGGGTAAATGTCGGCTGGCAGGACGATAACTATTATCTCGCTTCGCCAGGTGCAGGTACGGTAGTGGACAACAATACCATTTCGACCTACCATCGCGGTATCTTCCATAACCTGCAATATTCAAACGCAACGGACGCCACTATCTCAAACAACAATATTTCGGTAGAGACAAGCGGCGACTTCCCGGCATCTACGACCAATTTCGGGGTGGAACTCGCCTCCATCCAGAGTGCTGTGGGTGCGACCGTGACCAACAATAACTCTACGGGAAATACCTACGGCATTTTGCTATGGAACCTGCCGACATCCACAAATATCAATGTGTCGGGCGGTACCTTGTCCGGTAACCAATACGGCGTAATGGCTACCAGCAACGATCCCCAGTTTGGTGCGGCTGCAGCCAGTAACAGTACGGTCAGCGGATTGAATATTACCGGTTCTACAGTAGCCGGTATCGCCGTCGATAACTCGTCGAACATCGCTGCCGTGAACCTGACAATCAAAGACGATTGTGAAATTGTTGGTACGGGCCAGTTGCTCACCGGCATTTCCGTACTCGGCGCCAATGCACATGCCACTGTACAAGACAACGATGCATCCATTCATGGTTTCGCCATCGGCATCGATGTGGACGGTGGTTCCGCTACGATAACAAACAACCATATCTATGATAACGGCATCGGCGTACGTTTTACCAATGCAGGCGCCGGTACGGTTAATGACCTCAATAACTTCGACGGCGGCGGCGATCCCGACAATGGTGTCGATATCCAGGCCACCGCATCGGCTGGCATCGTGACTGCCACGCCGAACAATTCATTCGCAGGGGATACCTATGGCATTGAAAACCTCAGCGCAACGGATATAGATGCATCTAACTGCTACTGGGAATCAGCCACCGGCCCCGGTCCGGTTGCTTTGGGTAGCGGTACGCCTATTACAACCAAAGTGATATACTGCCCGTGGCTGAATGCAGCCCCTCCGGGCGGCATAGCAGTTGGGCGTGTCCACAATACCAACACCGGACTCGATTTTTGTACAATCCAGGAGGCTATCGACGATGCGGCTACAATTAACGGACATATCATTACCGTTGACCCCGGCACGTATAACGAACAGGTACTGGTAAACAAGGAGTTAACGATAAAGAGGG
>CALMBD010000157.1 GCA_937861115.1 uncultured Bacteroidota bacterium
ATGTTGTAGGAAAACTCTTCTGCACCGGAGAAAGTGTATGCGCTGGTCAGGATGAACAGCGGCACATCGGGCATTTTTTCACCCCCTACCTTGTCGATGGTCCAGAACTCCTTCGTCTGGTCCCCCTCGCGCCAGTACAGGCTGTTGAGGTGTACACGGGTATCAAAGAAAAAACTGCACAGGTACTGCACCATTTCGGGGCTGCCACCGCCGTTTTTGCGCAGGTCAATGATGATCGCATCAGAGCCGGCGAGCAGACCCATGTAACGGTCGGCCATGGGCGCTCCCGCCTGGACGGGCGCAAAACCCCGCAGATCGAGGTAGCCAATGTTGCCCTCCAGGCGTTTGGCCTCCCGGAATCCGGCTGCATTGCCGCGTTGCCAGGCTATCTGGTCGAGTTTTTCGTCGACCATGTTTTCGGGGGAGGCTGCTGCATTCATGCCACCCGGTGCAGGGCGGATGCGCATGTGTTTGTCCTTGTTGACCGACTGCACTGCGGTTGTCAGGGCCACGGCAAATGATTTCACATCGGTGTATTGGTCGAAGGCGCCCGACTTCAGTTGGGTCTGCAGGTATTCCGATGTTTTTTTCGCGACATCGGGGAATACATACCGGGCATTGATGAGTTCGCCCAGTTGTTCCACGGTTTCGGTTTTGAAAGCCTGGTCGATGGTCGGGTTTTGGGCCTGGAGCAGGCTTGAGATCAGGAAAAGCACTACGACAAGTGCAGAGAACAGGATGTTTTTGTTCATAGTAGATGCGATAAAATAGTTTTATGGAAGAATGAGACAATCACTTTTTTATAAAGGTTGCATTATGGCAAATTACTGATGACGGGATGTACATTTGATGGAATGTACGCGCTTCTAAGGTCAGGCTTGAAGTGGGTATGTTGGATTTAAAACCATTTTGAAACAGTACTAAAACCCGTTGCCAATGAAGACCCTGCCAGTAGTTTCAGCCGAAAGGTCCCTTCGTTCCGCTTTTTCGCACATGAGCCCTGCCTTATTTTGTGCACTTCTTTTTTTACTCGCAGCTGATCGTGCTGATAGCCAGATTGTTGCATTCACAAATGAATCGAGTTTCAGTAGTTATGCCAATGCCAACTGCCCCAACTGTATTGTCGAGGCCGAGGAGTTTGAAGGTTTTACTCCTGGTGGAGCTATTTCGCAACTCACGTATTCACAAACCAGCATTTCATTATCGCCAAACATACTGGCATTTTTTGGCGCATGGGGATTGTTTCCCGGGTGTCAGGCTACCTTCAGTGGTGGATCGTTACTTTCTACACCTGTGTATAATTCAGCGCCTGCCATACTCACCTTCTCGGAACCGATTTTTGCATTTGGGGGGCATTTTTATGACGACGGCTTTCCAGTTGGGGTAGTTTCTTTAACCGCTAAAACTGTTCAAAACAATAGCCAAACCATTATTGAAACATGTAACCAAACCGGAGATACCGGATTTCTTGGATTTTCCTCTGTAGAAGGTATTTGCCAAATTATCATTTCGATAGACTATGGGGCTGTCGAACTGGATCACATGAAAATCGTCCAGTTGCCATCCACGGCTCCCGTTGTCGATGGGGTAGACGTATTCAACATACATCCCCCTTCTATGGGAGTATCGCTGACGAAACTGGCCATAGGCAATATTGGGGTTGCGGCTGACGGGTCAGCCTCGACGGCATTCAGGATAAGGGGGCATAACCTGGATAAGGCATCGCTCCGGCTACAGGAGAATCCAGGGAATGGCCCCAATGAAGTGGTTGGCAATCTTGATATTACACACGTTTCTTCTGACAGTATTACCGCTATCTACCATCACCCCGTTTATCTGGATGTGCCGGATGTGCAAAGCAAAACGATTCACCTTGAAATCGTGCGGAACAGTACCCTTCAGGTCATTAAAACGTACCCAATCAAAGTTGTCAGGCCGTCTGTCCTGATGGTACACGGATTGTGGTCGAACGGGCACGATGCCTTTGGCGATATGAAGGAATTTTTAAGGAATACCGGTATGTATCGGGAACACCAGTTAACCTATGTTGAATACCCATCCGATCGTTTTTTTGAGGAAAACATATCAACGCTCATCAATAACAAAAAGGCATTATTGATCAGCGATAGAATTAAAAATATCTCGTCGGGCAAGATTGACATCCTGGCACACAGCATGGGGGGCATTTTGAGCAGGCTTTACCTGCAAAGCGACGAATATAAAAATGATATCAACAAGTTAATTACGTTTAACACCCCCCATTCAGGCTCTCAAATTGCCGATTTCCTTTATAATCCCGCCAATTATTACTTACATCCGGCATTAATTGAGGTTGGCAAAGATCCTACCAAAGGCGCTATCGCCGATCTGCGGGTTATGGGTAAGGCCGTCCGAAATACCTTAAATGGTTCTTCACTCAATAAAAACAACGTTGCAACGCATGCCATCACTACCACCCAGGAGATTCCGACGACTCATCCGCTATTAATAAATTTTATCAAAAATAAAGGCTGGCCTGGTTTTATACTAGCCTCCATTGCAATCACCCTGAACGATCTGAACACTTTTCAGAATTATCTTTTCAACGGCGACAGTCACGATCTTATCGTAGCAAGGAATAGCCAAAGGGGCGGTCTGCCCTTGCAGGCAACCAGTTTGATTGACGACCAGTGGCACTCGTCTACAGGCAATCCAACAGTGCAAACGAAAACAAAAGCGCTGCTGAATGCCAGTCCCAATAATCCGCTTTTTGCCCAAAACGGGTATAGCCCCGTAACATTGAACAGTAATTACTTTGCGGGGCAGGACGTTGCGGTAAACAAAGTATCCATTGGTAATACTGACAACCTTGCCATCACTTACCCCGAACCGGGGCGCCAATATCAGGCCGGTGACACCGTACACCTCACCGTTGCCGGCAGCAGCGGAATCACCAGGATACTTTCGGCTATGGGCAGCCAAAACATTTCCCTTCAGAATGATCTTATCTTTTCCCAGAATGCGCATGCCGTTTTTACCGTTCCACAGGAGGCCTCCGGGCGATTGAATATGGTCGCCCTGGGATTTAACTCGGACGGTTACGTCAATATGGACACGACATATATCATGGTGGGGACTTCAGCCGTACTGGACAGCATCGGCATTCAGGAAGAATTGATCTATGTGCCCCAAAATTACAGTATGGGGATCACAGTTTTAGGGTATTACAATGACGGGGTAACCCGGAACCTCAGTGGTTTTGCAGACCTGTCTTACTCTTTTCACCACGGATTGGCCGCACATGAGGCGCCTAAGTTTATAAAAGGATTAGATATCGGAACCGATACAGTTATGGTTTCCTTAAATGGAAAAACTGATTTTACAACGGTCATAATCGTCGATCCATCCGAATGGATAACCGTACCTGTCGATACCGGAGCGGTGCTTCCTGTTACCACTGCTGATTTTAGTCACCAGAATATTCCCTGCGCCATCGCGAAGGTTCAGTTTGTGAACAGCAGTATTTTTGCAAGTGACTACCTCTGGGAGTTTGGCGACGGCACAAACAGTATCGAGGCCAACCCCTTGCACCAGTACCTGAATCCGGGCGAATACGACGTTACACTGACCGCCACCAACTCTGCAAACGGTCAAAGCAATTCAACGGTGCAGCACATAACGGCTGCTGTAACCATTCCTTCATCATCTATTTCGCCTACAGGAACGGTAAAAATCTGCGACGGGGATACTATCCTTTTGTCTGCCGCCGTCGGAACGGGGTATACTTATCAATGGTACAGAAACAACACCCCCATTGTGAACAGCAATAATCAGCATTATATCGCTTACCAATGGGGGTATTTTACCGTGCGGGTAACGGATGCCACAGGATGTTCAGCGACCTCAGTCGTTCCGACAGTTGTAGCTGTGACACCGGCGCCCACCGTTTCGGCTAGTCTGCAGGGCCCTGCGGCGATTTGTCCCGGCGACTCCACGCTGATCAGTGCAGCCTCAACAGGAGGAATCTATTTCCAATGGTTGCTGGACGGTACCGTGATACCGGGCGCCATCACAAAAAACCTGCAAGCAACTGTGGCCGGCAGCTATGTTGTTGTGGCAACTAATGCCAGCGGCTGCCCCAAAACGTCCTTCCCGGTCACGGTAATCCACCTTCCGGTGCCCGACATTACCGTAACGGCAGAGGACCAAGCTATTTGCCCGGGGCAAGCCGTAATGCTTAGCGGTTCGGGTGCAATTTCCTATCGTTGGGAACCTGGCAACATTGGCAGCCCTGCCATAACCGTCCAGCCCTCCATTTCCACCGTTTATACCGTAACCGGAACCGGGTCAAACGGCTGCACATCTGCCGAAAATATTGCGATAGCAGTACTGCCCGTTCCTGATGTGGACCTCGGTTCGGCTGATGTGACGCTGAATTATAATGAAGTGCTTGCCCTGGACGCAGGTGCGGGCTTCTCTTTCTATGAATGGTCGACAGGTGCAATCACCCAAACTATTGTCGTTTCACAGGCTGGCATGTATAGTGTGACCGTCACCGACAACGAGGGGTGTACGGGTTCCGGGATGATTACAGTCCATGTCTTAGTGAATGCACTGGAGCCAGATGAAGAAGGTTTTCAGGTAAAGTGTTACCCGAACCCGACTACCGGACAAGTGTTTTTCCATTTTAAGGATGTTACCGATGCGATGGGAGACATCAATATCTCCGTGCGTAATACCCTGGGCCAATTGATGGCGGTGCAACAGGTTTTGTTCTCCGGGCAAAAGAACGAGGTTCAGTTTGATCTGGAAGCATTTCCTCCGGGTACATACGTCATACAGATAATTGCGGGTAAAAAAATTGTTTCGACCGTAATAATCCGACAGTAATCACATCGGCAGGCTATCTGGTAGGAATATTTGAAAACCAACGATTTACCATGAGCGACAAGGTAACGCTTTCAGCCTTCGGCTGCATTCGCAAGTGTACGGTGGTCAAATGGATCGCACTCGCATTGCTCTTTTTATGGCAAACCGGGGCTGCCCAGCTCCCGCCCGGTCGAATCGTGCGATCCGAAAACCCGCGTTGCCACTCCGACCCTCCATTAATTACCGAAATGATGTCATGGTTTGCCTGGCACATCGAAAAACTCGGTATAAACAAGAGCACAGGTATGGTCACTGATTCTGCCCGGCTGCGACTGACCATCTGGATTTATTCACGAATCATCAAGACCCACCCCGATCTGTACATTGCGTTTGGCAGTCGCGGATTGACATATTTCAGGCTGGGGGATTATGAACACGCCTTTTCTGATTACCAAAAGGCCCTTGATATTTGTCCGGAAGACGCCTGGACATTGTCTAATATCGGGTATATCTATTTTTTACGCGGCGAAATGCAACACGCCGAAACAGTTTATGCCGATGCTATACTGTACGATCCGAAATTCCTGGATGCCCGGCGCAACCTCGGTGTCATATTTGCATTGCAGAAACGTTTTGGAGAAGCCATAGAACAATGGAAGGAGGGGCTTAAAATAGACCCGGAGAATGCCATCTTGATGTTTTATATCGGCTCTGCCTTTAAAGACTCGGGGCTGGAAAAAGAATCGGAGCAATGGCTTGAGCGAGCGTACCGCATCAATCCCGGGTTAAAAAAAGAGTAGCAGACAGCCTGTTTGCAGCCCTCACCTCAAACACTCCATCAACCATTCCTTCTCCGTCAGTACGGGTTCCTTTTCAATTTCCTTGCGCAATTTTTCCCTGGCAGGCCGGTCGTAGCTCCGGGGATCCATGATACGCTCGGTGTAGCGGATGATGTTCAGGTAGTTGGTGCGGTGGTACCCGATTACCTTTTTTCGGTGGATGTAATTGCGCATGGCATCGAGGTGCGACACAAGCAGGTCATATTCGTCGAGCACGAAGTAGGTCTTCAGCAGGAGGGTTTTGGCGGCGAGGTTGAACAGGGGGTCGTGGTAGTTGGCTTTTTGCAAAAGTGTCAGCACGGAATCGAAGCGTTGCCGCGCGTACTGCAGGCGTGCGAGATTGAAACTCAGCGAACTGTCGCGGTATTTTCGTTCCAGCACGGGATTGTACCGGTAAATAAACTCCTCCACCCAGTCCAGTTCGCCGCAACGCAGCCCTGCCGCCACGATATTGTGGTAGGTGAATCGCGACAGCAACCCGTTTTCAAACAAATAACCCGCCTCGAGTGCCAGCCGGTACAGTTGCAGTACTTCCAGGTTCATATTTCGCTCGCCGCGGTTGGTCTGCCGGATGCAATGATTGATGGAAAAGGTATAAAACTGCCGCATTTCATCGATGGAAAAGGCTTTTTTCACGGCTTCAAGGTTCTGCATAAATGCCTGGTAATAACCATTTTCAGCGGGATACCGCAACATCCGGTAGGTGGCCAGGTAAGTGGATATTGCAGGGAGGTCGCGCCATTCCTCCCGTTCCGCCAGTGCAATAACATCCCGGTGCAGCGGGTCATCATCGCCGGCACTGTAGACGTTTTTCTGAGCCAGTTCAAGGCAGATCAGGTGGAGCCTATGGGTAAGGTAATGCACGTCGGTGCTGTGTGCCAGGACACGCAGGGTTTCTGTTTCGGTAGGATTTTGGGTAATAGTGGTGGCGTGTTTTTCCAGATAAAAATCTCGCATCAGGCTGTGGTACTGTGCATTGCGCAGGGTTTGCCGCTCCATTTCACGCTCAAAAGCCCGCATATTGCGCTCGTATTGACCCATCAGTCCGCGATTTCGGTAAACAACGGCCAGTTTGAGTTTGTGTTCGCCGCCTTTTTCGCGGACGGCTTCCACGAGCAGGAAGGACTCCAAAAGCCGGTACAGGTAACTCATCAGAAGCCGAAGTTGGGTGTCGTCGTAAGGTTTGTTCGGGCAGACCGATGCCCAAACCCTTGTTTTGTCGGGCGTATTATCACTGCAAAGATGATCGTACAAGACTATGAGGTCCTGCCGCAGGTTGAAGTAAGGCGATTCCAGAAAACGCCGGGCGTCCTTTTTTTCGATTGGACTGAAGGACTGGATCAGTTGATACAGACTGCTGTTTTCCATAACGGGCGTCCCCCAAAGGCCGGGGAAATCACAGGTGAAGATACAGGGCGGTTTAAACAATATAGTCTACAAACGTAATTTTTAATCAAGGGCGGCAAACGAAAAAAAACTGAAATTTCTAATCATAAATCAATAAAAAGAAGAAAAATGCAACCTGGTATTTTGATTTATGCAATTGTACTTTCAAAAAAATGCTCTACAAATCTATAAAATTGATTTTTTAACTGCAAATCGTACGCCGCACTTTTGCACTGTTGAAATATTTCAAACAGATCATCCACTCGGTTTTCCTCCCGATCCGGTTTTTAAAACGACAAATCAGCGATCCTTGCAATGAAAAAATTTATCAGTTTTTCTTCCTTCGGCCTGACCGGCAGCATGCCTTTACTGACAACCTGCCTGGCGCTTTGCCTGATATGCTTCCGACAGCCGCTTTTCGCCCAGTGCCCGGGCGACGTTACCCCTCCGGTTCCCGTCTGTGTGACCGGGCTGAATCTCGACGTTCCGCCTGCAGGAGGTCCCATTCAGGTGAATGCGCAGGGTTTCAACAATGGCAGCAGCGACAATTGCAGCAGCCCCGCCAACCTCCAGTTTTTTATCGAGGAAGGCGCCCCTTCCGCGACGCCTCCTTCGACCACCCAGCTTTCCTTTACCGCCGCTCAGGCCGGGTCACATCCCATTGTGATGTGGGTGGTGGATGAAGCCGGTAATGCGGCATTTTGTACTAGTACCCTGGTCCTGACGGTCTGCCAGACCGCTCTGGCTATGGTGTGTAACGACCATATTTACATCGACCTGGGCATTGCCGGGACGGCAGAAATTACGCCCGACGACATGTTGGAAGGCGGCCCGTACTGCAATTACAACCACTACACGGTCGATCTGGCGCCGCTGGGTAACCCGACACCCACGATCACAGTCAGCGCACAGGATATCGGCGACCACATCATGCAGGTGACTCATGTGGAAACCGGGAATGCGTGCTGGGGTACCGTAACGGTGCAGGGCGATTGTGTGAATGACCTGGTCGCTCCGGTTGCGGTTTGCGACGCCGAAATCGCCGTGGTGCTGGATACCGCAGCGGCAGCTACGTTTACCCTTACACCCGCGATGGTGGATGACGGCAGTTACGATAATTGCACACCTCAACCCGGCCTCGATTTTCGACTGGAGGACCTCGCCCAATCCAACAACACGCCTCCGGCTTCTCAAAGCCTTACGCTGGGTGTAGCCGATGTCGGTTCACTGTTTGCCCGGATGTGGGTAGGCGATGCGGCCGGCAACTGGAACAGCTGTCTTATCGAAGTAACCGTTTCCCTCGTTGTTGCACACCAAATCGAGGGCTCGGTATTCCTCGACGGCAATGGCGATTGCCAGTGGCAGCCGGTCCAGGAAAACGGACTGGACGGCTGGACGGTACGGGCCACAGGGGTAAATACGGGAGCGGTTTTTGTTGCCGCCACAGACGCACAGGGGCATTACAATTTGTCCGTGAATACTGCAGAAACCGCGTTTGAGGTAGTACTTGATGCACCGTACAACTACGGCGGTCAGAATTGCGGCACCAACTACATTGTAACCTTTTCCAATCCGAACCTCAGTGCTGTGGTCGATCTGGATATTCCGGTGGTCCTCGACGACGAATGCCCGCTCCTGTTCGTCGATCTGGCAACACCCAAGATCCGGCCCTGTTTTCCCGGAACATATTATGTGTATTATGCCAATGCCAGCACACAGTCGATCGCCGGCACCTATATCGACGTCACGCTCGACGAAGACCTGGCGTATCAGAGCAGCAGCCTTCCTGCTGTCAGCCTTGGCAATCAGGTATTTCGCTTTGAAACGGGCGACCTCGATGCGGGAGCAAGCGGCTGGATCAGCATCAACTTTTTTACCGATTGCGGCGCAACTTTGGGCGCCACGCATTGTTCGGAAGCGCATATTTATCCGGACACGCTTTGTCCCAGCTCTCCGTTCTGGTCGGGCGCCAATGTCGAAGTCGCTGGCTTTTGCCAGAACGACAGCATATTCCTGAGCATCAGGAATACCGGTGTCGGTCCCAATGCCCAGCCGCTCGATTTTATTGTGGTGGAAGATGTCCTGATGCGTGAAACGGGCAACTTCAGCCTGCCCCCCGGTCAGGTACTCAATCTCGACCCCATTGCCGGCGACGGCTCGACATTCCGCCTGCAGGCGCAACAGGAACCGGGTCATCCCTACGGCGGTATGCCGGCGGTAGCGGTAGAGGGTTGCGGGGGTTTTACGGCCGGGCTGGTCACTTTATTCCCTACCAATAATGCCAATCCGTTCATTGCCGTGGATTGCCGGGAAAACACTTCGTCCTTCGATCCAAACGACAAGCAGGCGCTGCCACGCGGATACGCCGACGAGCATTTTATTGATAAAAACACGCCGTTGGACTATATGATCCGTTTCCAGAACACCGGCACTGACACGGCCTTTCGTGTGGTAATTGTAGATACGCTGTCGGCATTGCTCGATGCAAGCAAGGTTCGACCCGGCGCGTCGAGCCACCCGTACCGCTTCGAACTGCAGGACGGGCATATTTTACACTTCATCTTCGACGATATACTGCTGCCTGACAGCAATGTAAACGCCGCCGCGTCGCAGGGCTTTATCCAGTTCAGTGTTCCACAGGTGCCGGATAACCCGGAAGGTGCGCGGATCGAAAACACCGCTGCGATCTACTTTGACGTCAATGCTCCGGTTATCACGAACCAGACTTTTCACACGGTTGGCGATAACTTTATCCTTGTTTCCACGGATAACGTCCCCGGGCAACCCAGCTCCTTGCAGGTATATCCAAACCCTGCATCCGACCGGGTATTTTTTGATGCAAACCGGCCTGCTCCGGAAGCACTTCGTTTTACCCTGACGGATGCACAGGGGCGGCTTGTTCGTGAAACAGGAGACGTAAGGTTGCCCATGACATTCGAGCGCGGACAACTGCCGGCAGGGGTCTATTTCTTCCGGTTCACCGCAGCGCAGGGGCAATTGATGTGGTCGGGCAAGGTGGTCGTGCGGTAGGGCAGGGGAGTACTTTTTCTTAGTGGTGGCACATGAAAAATGCCTGCCGGTTTTCTGCAGAAAACCGGCAGGCATTTTTCATGT
>CALMBD010000158.1 GCA_937861115.1 uncultured Bacteroidota bacterium
CGACACGTCCCGGATGTGTACCCTACACGTTTTCCAGGTGTCCCGACACGTTTTTTACCTGTCCCGACACGTTTTTGACGTGTACCCCACACGTCTTTTACCTGACCCGACACGTCGCGGATGTGTACACTATACCTTTTTCAGGTGTCCCGACACGTCTCAGACGTGTACCCTGGCGCGCAACGCGCCTGCCAGCGCACAGGTACGATGGATTTGGAAATTCGTCGAAACGGCGTGTGAACGTGCATCATGAGTCGTTTTGCTCTTTGGTGATCCCAAATACCTAGTGGTGGCACACGGGTAATACCTGCCGGTTTTCCGCAGAAAACCGGCAGGTATTACCCGTGTGCCACCACTAAGCCACCGGTTGCCCTTGCGATAAAATTGGGTAAATTGCTCAGGCCCATCACTTATGATAAAGCCACCGCTGCGGTCAGAACGGACACCATCTACCGCATCCGCGCCACCAGCGGCTCCAGTTGCGTTTCATACAGCCGCCACAGGGTATCCATATCCTCCTGCGCCAGTTGCGGGAACGGGCGGGTATTCGCTTCGGCCTGCGCCGCTGTCCGGATGCCCGGGATAACGGTGGAAACTTCCGGGTGGCTCAGGATAAATGCCATCGCGAGGCCGGTATGGTCGGTCTGGTACTTCTCACAAAGCGGCCAGACGGGTTCCAGAGCGTCGAGGGCGTCGGCCAGCAGTTCGGGCGGGAGCCGGAAGGCCCGGTGGTCGTTGGCGGGGAAACGGGTCGTTTTGTCAAACTTGCCCGTGAGCAGACCGAACTGGAGCGGCATCCGGGCGATAATCCCGAAGCCGTTTGCGCCTGCACTGCGGATCACCGGCAGCCCACGCTGGTTGATGATGTTGAGCACGATCTGAAAACCGTCGCCCAGGTTGCGCGACATCAGCCACTCTGCCTCGGGAGCCGGCTCGAAGGTGTTCAGCGACAGGCCCCAATACCGGATCTTGCCCTGCTGCCGGAGCAGTTCCATGGCTTCAATACATTCCCCGTTTTCCAGGTCGGGCATACGAGCGGCGTGCAACTGGTACAGGTCGATGGCGTCGCGCCCGAGGCGACGCAGGCTGGCCTCGCAGGCCTGAATGATATACGCTTTGGAATAGTCCTGCCGGATCTCCTGCTCCTCCGTCAGCCGGTGCCCGACCTTGGTGGCGATAACGATGTCCTTTTGCCCGCGAAGGGTTTTGCCGAGCAGGTCTTCGGAGTGGCCAAGACCGTAGAAATCGGCGGTATCGAAAAAGTTGACGCCGAGATCGAGGGCTTTTTTGATCGCCTGATTCGACAACGCATCGTTCACCTCCCCCCACCCTATCGGTGTCGTGCCCGCCATGGCAGGACCGCCGATGGCCCAGGCGCCAAAGCCTACTTCACTGATTGTCAGGGCTGTTTTTCCAAATGTCCGGTATTGCATGATTTTTTTCTTTTTGCCGAAATTAAGGTGTCCTTTTGTACGGGACAATGGTTCGCGGTATGCCCCGCAAAATAAGGCTTTTAAAAAAGACGCCAAACCCGCCGGCAAATCAGTTAAACCCTACCTTGTCCCGCTATTGGTTTTAAGCCAAGGGCTTCAATCTATCTGATTGCAAACCGCCTTCGATTGCCTTGTCGACAGTTTTGTAACACACAAAGTAGGTATTGCCGAAAATTTTTTGAGCGCATCGCTGTCTGCCCACCTGAAAGAAAATATACAGGCCCGTTATTCAGACAACCTGCTCCGCGCTGCAGGTATCGGGAATAAAATGCTTCCCATGCAGGATAAACTGATCAGAAGCGACCTGATATACTGGCTCGACCGCAAGCATAACGACCCGGCTGAAAACAGTTTTTTCGACCTGATGGATCGTTTTGTAGCCTATTTAAACAGTACTTGTTATGCCGGAATCACCGGCTATGAATTCCATTACGCCTTGTATGAAAAGGGAAGTTTTTACAAAAGACACCTGGATCAATTTCAAAATGACAAGAACAGGGCGTATTCGATGATCATGTATCTGAATACCGACTGGCAGGAAAACGACGGCGGGGAATTGTGTATTTACCATACCGATCATGTGCAAACGATCGCGCCGGTCAACGGCACCTGCGTGTTTTTTAAAAGCAGTGCCCTGGAACACGAAGTACGCCCAACCCATCAGCCCAGGTGGAGCATTACCGGATGGTTAAAGTCGGCCTGATCCTGCCCAATGAACAAACCGCACCCAACAATCTCCTTGCAGGTGCCGCCTAAAACCAAAAACTTCTTGTGCCGGATTTTCCGGTTTGACTTAAAATACAACCATCATAATTTTCGCCGCCGCCACACCGAAAAACCGGCAAAATGCGTTAGGTTTGTGCATGCCTCCCGAAGCACAAAACAGTTGTGCTTTTTACTACCCGGTGTTGCAGGATGCCCAAAATCTTCCAAAACATTTGAGGGCCAAGGATGATCTTTTTATTTCGCGTTCAACGAAATGCCGTTGCGACGTCCCTTTGCTCATTTAAGTCATTAGCGCATGAAGTTTCTGCACAAAATCTCCAATACCCTTTTTTCCACCTCCGCCGCCGGCCTTTACCTGATCCTGATGGCCGCTGCCATGGGCGCCGCCACCTTTGTTGAAAATGATTTCGGCACGAGTTCGGCCCAAAAGATCATTTTCAAAACCTGGTGGTTCGAACTGCTCCTTATACTGTTCGGCATTACCCTGATCGTCAATATCGTGCGGTTCAGGATGGTGCAGCAGAAAAAATGGACCATTCTGACCTTTCACGCCGCCATGGTGGTCATTCTGCTGGGCGCCGGCGTGACCCGCTATTTCGGCAGCGAAGGCATGATGGGCATTCGGGAGGGCGACAGTTCGAATACTTTCCTGTCTTCCGAAACCTACCTGCAGTTTGAGGCCATTCAGCACGACCGGAAATTCAGGTTCGACGAGCCGGTGCTGTTCGCCACTCTGGGCAACAACCACCTGAAAAAATCGTACCGGCTGGGCGATGAAGATATCCATGTCGAGGTGCTGAACTTTATCCCCAATCCGTCCGAAACGATCGTGGAAGACGAGGTTGCCGGCGTGCCTGTCCTGAAGGTGGTGATCGGCGGGGCAAACGGCCGGGAGGAGTTTCCCGTGCGCTACGGCGACCGGACCAATATCTACGGCACGGTATTCAATTTCGGCAACGCCGAAGACCCCGAGGCCTTCAATATTAAATACGAAAACAACAACCTGAGTTTCAAAGCCGCCACGGCCTTTTCACAAACGGTCATGGCGACGCAACAGCGCGACAGCCTTGCGCCGGGAGTGTACCACACCCTGATGCTGCGCAGCCTCTACACCAATGGCCGGGAAAGTTTTGTTTTCGGCGACTTCAAGCCCAAAGGAAGGGTCGAAGTGGTGTCTGCCTCCGAAAAAATGACCGGCAACAGCAGGGGGGCATTGCAGATCAAGGTTGGAAACGCCGACCGGGAGGAGCAGTTTTACATCGCCGGAAGCCAGGGCGTGGAGGGCCATCCCCAGGTGGTCAACCTGGGCCATACCAGCCTGGCGGTGTCGTACGGAGCCAAACGGGTCAGCCTTCCCTTTGCCCTCCGGTTGAACGACTTTATCATGGAAAAATACCCGGGTACGGAAAACGCCTCTTCCTATGCCAGCGAGGTCACCCTCGTCGACCCCGGCAACAATTTGCGCCGAAACCAACGTATTTATATGAACCATATCCTGGATTACGGCGGGTACCGATTCTTCCAGTCGTCGTACGACCAGGATGAACTGGGCACCTACCTGAGCGTCAACCACGACTTCTGGGGTACCTGGATTTCCTATCTGGGCTATGCCCTGCTGACCATAGGCATGATCCTGACTTTTTTCGATCGAAAAACCCGGTTCAGCCAATTATCCGAAAACATCAAACGCCTCCGTATGTCCGTCAAATCCTTTGTTCCTTTTTTGCTGGGCTGTCTGCTCGCCTTCCCGCCCGCTGCGCGTGCCGAATCGCACACCAAACCGCAACACACGATCGACAAAGACCACGCGGCGCGTTTCGGCCGTATCCTGGTGCAGGATATGAAAGGGCGGCTGAAGCCGATGAATACCTTTTCCAACGAGATTCTGCGCAAAATTTCCCGCAAAGAAGCCCTGTACGGACAAACGGCCGACCAGATCGTACTGGGCATGGCGGTGTATCCGCAGGACTGGTACAATGTACCCCTGATCAAACTGGGTCAGCAGGAGGAGATCAGAAAGATCATACAGATCGACGGCGACCTGGCCTCTTACAACGATTTTTTCGATGAATCGGGCCAGTACAAACTGAAAGACCAGGTGCGGGCAGCCTACAACGTGCAGGCCCGCGACAGGGGCACGTTTGAAAAGGAGATCATGAAACTGGATGAAAAAATAAACATCTGCAGCATGGTGTTCTCCGGCCGGTTTTTGAAAGTATTTCCCATTCCCGGCGACGAAACCAACACCTGGCAAACCCCGCCGGAAATCGGCCACCTGCACGACCTGTCGGAAAACAGCCCTTTTTATGAAAAATTCTACCCGGCCTACGTCATGACGCTGCAAAAAGCGCTGCACGACAACGACTACGGGCTGGGCAACCGGCTGGTGGAAGAACTGGACCACTACCAGCAACAAAACGGCGGCGCCATCCTGCCCTCCGAATCCGAACTCAAGGCGGAACTGCTGCTCAATAAACTGGATATTTTTAACCGCCTGGGCAAGATATACGGCTTGCTGGGGCTCGCTTTTCTGGGGCTCCTGTTCACTTCCGTCTTTAAACCCCGTATGAACCTTACCCGGCCTTTTCAGGTGGCGCTCGGCATCTTCGCCCTCGGGTTTCTTATGCACACCGTCGGGCTCGGGCTGCGCTGGTACGTTTCCGGTCGGGCGCCCTGGAGCAACGGATACGAATCGATGATCTATATCGGCTGGACGACGGTGCTGGCCGGACTGATCTTTTCAAGAAAATCGATGGGTGGGCTGGCCGCCACGGCGGTACTGTCGGCGACCATCCTGATGGTGGCCGGTCTGAGTTGGCTCGACCCGGAGATCACTCCCCTGGTGCCCGTTTTAAAATCCTACTGGCTGACGATCCACGTATCGCTGGAAGCGGGCAGTTACGGCTTTCTGGTGCTGGGCGCGATCATCGGCGTATTGAACCTGATCTTCATGATCTTCGCCAATGAAAAGAACAAGGAGAACGTCTACCGCATGATCAAAGAGTTGAGTTATATCAGCGAAATGACCCTTATCGGCGGACTCTTCATGATCAGCATCGGCACTTACCTCGGCGGGGTATGGGCCAATGAATCGTGGGGCAGGTACTGGGGCTGGGATGCCAAGGAAACCTGGGCCCTGGTGACGATCCTGGTGTACTCGTTCATTCTGCACATGCGGTTTATTCCCGGTTTGCGCGGCTTTTATGCCTTCAACGTCGCCAGCCTGTTCGGCTGGGCCTCGGTGATGATGACCTACTTCGGGGTGAACTACTACCTGTCGGGCCTGCACTCCTATGCCGCAGGCGATCCGGTGCCTATTCCTTCCTTTGTTTATTATACCGTATCGGCGCTGGTCGTCATCAGCCTGCTGGCCCTGTGGCGACACAAGTGGTACCTGCGCAATACCTGAGCAAGGCGCTATTTTACCGTAGCCCCTTCCATGATGACGTTGTACTTGTACCCGGCGCCGAAGTCCTTGTTCAGCGCTATGGTGCCTTCCATCGTGATGACGCTGCCGAGTTCTATATTCTCGGTGGTGGTAACGGTGAGATCGAAGTTTTTGGCGGAACCATCCTGAAGGTGCACCCAGTTGCGGCCCATGATCATGGGGTTGATTTTCACGCATTTCCCGGTCACCTTGATCACCTTGCCGTCGTATTTGCTCAGATTGCCGAGCAGGTCGGCAATTTTTACCGCACCTGCCGCGGGTTTGATATCCTTAGGCGGTTCGATGGCCGCGGGATTCTGCGTCTGGGACAGCGCCTGGTCGACGGCGGAGCCACCGCCGGCGCCGGGGGGCTGGCTAGAAATGCCGGAAACGAGGTAGATCGTTTCAAAAACCCGGTTGTACTCCTTGCTGGCAAAGTTCTTCTTCATCAATCCGCCCTGGTAGTAATAAGTTGCCCCGATTTCCACCGGCGTTTTGGGGATGGCGATCCAGAAACTTTCGCCGTTCTCCTGCACCCGCAGGTAAGTGTATTTTTCGGTATTGAGGGCTTCCTCCACCACTACCTTGTGGTCTTCGGAGACGGACGCCTGCACGCCGGGGAATCCGGGAGAAACGGCGCCGGCGCTATTGCCTGCCGGCTCGCTTTCGATCACTTTAGGGCCTGAGTCGCAAGCGGCCAGCAGCAGCAGCATGGTCGTAACTATTGTAAAACCTGAAATTTTCATGGTCAATTTTTTTGTGCAAAAATGAATAAAACAAATGCAGCCATGCAGGTTTTTATTCAAAATCGCTGCATAAGCCTGGTATTGATCAGCATAAAGTCATTGTTTTGGCTGTCGAATGTTTTTTCCACGAAAGCGCTCATGCTCAGTTTTTTCAGGATCTGCCAGGAAAGGCTGCCCCCGACAACATTCTGGTTGGTCGCATATCCGTACAGCGGAAAATCGTAATCCACCCTGCGGTAATAGACCTCCGTATTTACTTTCCCTTTAAAAACATCTTTCATCAACCGAAGGCCGAATATCCGGCTGTTGATATAACTGGTTTGAAGGAAATTGGCGGTGATCGACGCCGATATTTTCAGCCCTGGTATCTGGTTGATATTCAGATATGTATTCAGGTTTTTGGATTCATTGGCACTGCTCTTTTGAAATCGCCAGCTGGCGTTGGCTCCCCACGACAACATTTTTATCGGGCGGTAATTGAAGCCCAGGCGCATACCCTGGCGAGTTTCGTTGTCGATGAGCTGGTCGATGTAGGTTTTGTAGGATTCGTAGTAAATAATATTGCGCCGGTTGTCGTAAGAAAGGTTGGCGCTGAATTTCCTGGAAAATTTATACCGCAGGGAGACAAACAGGTTGGTGAGGCTGAGTTTGCTTTTGGACTCGCCGCTGATGTTTTCGTACAAATCCATTTCCATGGAACTGAATACGTTGAGGTTCTGTAACAGGTCGTTGGAATGTTGAAAATAAACGAAGCGCCGGTCTATGGCCGACCCGTTATGCTGTTCTATGATACCCAGCGTGCTCTGCTGGTTCCTTTCGTTTTCCCGGGAAACCAGCCCGACATATGCACCGGCCTGCATCAGGTCGGGGTTGATGCTGTAATCGCGCATATCGGGCCGTGCGCCCGCGATCGCGCCAAAGACAAAATGACCGAGGCCCTTTTCAAACTGAATCCCGTCGACGGCGCCCAGGTTTGATATCCTTGGGTTGATCCTTCTGCCCAGAGCGATATGGGTAGTGGGACTAAAATCGTATTTGACCGACAGTCCGTAAATTTTCAGGGCGTCGTTCAGGTTGTTTTTTACGGCCTGCCATTCCTTGAGGGTATGGCGGAATACCACATTCACATCGGTGGAAAAACCGGAATCGCCGAAGTTGTTGCCCTGCATGGAAAAGGCATACCGCATCCTGGTACGCTCCACCCTGTCCGAAAAACTGCTGTACGATGCCGCTGACAGCCGCGCCCGGATATTTTGTCGGGATTGTTTCTGTATGAGCGGCCGACCCGGGGCGACCGGGGTTGTTTTGCCCGGCTTCTTGCTCCTGCCCTGCGCCTGTTTCTCTTTCCCGGGCGGCTTTTCCTGCTCTTTGCTTTCATCCGCCTTCGGCGTTTCCGGGATCTTTTTGGCGACGATCTCACTGGAAACCGCCGGGTTGCTGTCGCCCAGCCTTGAACAGACGCATGAAACCGACGATTTGTTGGTTACCCGCAAGGCTGGGACAAGCGTTTCACCGTTGCGGACAAACAGCGTATCGCCGATATTAATACCTTTTGTCGAGGCAAACTTCACGTACACATTCTGCGACGACACATACGACACCGCTCCTTTCTCCAGTTCTGCCTGCGCTTGAAGATATCCATTGTGGCCAATGAAAAAAAACAGGAGGGCGTGCAGGCAGTATTTCATAGATCGTTGATTTTGAGACAACAATGATTAAAATAAGAATAAAGCAAGGTCAATGCGTTCCATCCGGGTGGCAGGAATAACAGGCAGGGCTCGCATAGGCATACCCGTTTACCCCCTGGTGCTGGTTATTGGTCTGCGGATTTAAATGACAAACCGTGCAGCTGAATACGGCGTAGTTGCCGGGAGTAATATGGCAATCGGTACACTGATCCCAGGCGTTTTCATGCGCCCCACTGTAAATCGGGAAATACAAGTTGTCGTGATCAAATGTAGCCGGTACCCATGCCGTTTCGCTGTGGCAATCCTGACAGGTCGTCGGGAAGCCGGCTGAAGCGTGGTTCGGGTTATTGGTTTGGTTGTAGTCGGACAGGTGGCAGCCGACACAGGTATTCGGTGTGTTGACGTAATTTCCATTGTGGCAGGCATTGCAATTGTTGGCAATGACCGCATGCGCCCCATTCAACGCATAAATACTGTTGTGGTCGAAGGTTGACGGTACCCACGCCGATTCGCTGTGGCAGGTCGCGCAGTTGGTAGAAAACTGCTGGGCAGCGTGGTTGGGGTTGTTCGTCTGGTTGTAGTCGCCGATGTGGCAGCCTGCACAGGTATTCGGCGTGTTGTTGTAATTGCCGTTGTGGCAAGCCGCGCAGTCGTTCGCGATGGCGGCGTGCGCACCGTTCAGAGCGTAGTAATTGTTGTGAATCGCAAACGGCGCAGGCGACCAGCCGTCGGGCGTGTGGCAACTCGCGCAGTCGGTCGGTATGGCCAGCGCCACGTGGTTCGGGTTGGTGCTTTGGTTGTAATCGGGCGTATGACACCCCGCACAGGTATTCGGCGTGTTGTTGTAATTGCCGTTGTGACAGGCGGCGCAGTCGTTCGCGATCGCGGCGTGCT
>CALMBD010000159.1 GCA_937861115.1 uncultured Bacteroidota bacterium
TTGCAGGTTTTTATCCCATTCCTGCCATACTTAACCGAACCCTCCCTAATTTCCCGCCACAAAATATTCACAACCATGGCAAAAACAATCCAACCCGCTTGCGCGAGGCTATGCCTCGTAACCTTATTCATCCTTCATCATTCATCCTTCATCATTCTCTCCGCCCAATCCACGCTTACCTTTACCACGCCAGCCGATAATCCCGATGCCTGGCATATCGTTGCCGACAACATCAACCCCGATCATTACTACGGCGTTACGGTGGCCAACGGCATGATTGGACTGGTATCCTCACCGGAGCCGATGAAGGTGAAAGACGTGGTGCTCAACGGCGCCTACGACAATTACCAGCGCGGGCGCGTGAGCAACATCCTCAAAGGCTTCAATTTCGTCAACATGAACCTCGACGTGGATGGCCGCCGCGTATCCCGAGGCGACATCTCCGGGTACAAACAGACGCTGGACATGCGCCAGGCCCAGCTTACCACGACTTTCGATGTGGGCGACAAGGTTGCGGTGAGCCATAGCGTCATGGCATTGCGCCACCTGCCGTTCTGCGCCCTCAGTATCGTGGAAATAACGGCTAAAAAAGACGTCACGATCACGCCCGCTTCCGTGATCGAAGCGCCCGATATCCTGCAGGATGTGCGCAACCTGTATGCACAGATCGACCGGCCACACGTGCTGATCCCGCTGCTGACCTCGGTGGGCAAAAGTCCGACCGGTCGCTATACTGTTGCCGCCAGCACGAGTTTTGTTTTTGAAGAAAAACACGGCTCGGAGCCCGAACTCATCCACGAGGACTGGGACTACAACATGCACCTGCTGAAATTTAACAAAAAACTGAAGGCCGGTGAAACGTACCGCTTCGCCGTGGTGGGTACGGTTATCTCCTCCGCGCATGTCGCCGACGCGCACAACGAGGCCGAGCGCCTGACCATCTATGCCGCACTGGAGCGCACCGAACGACTGCTGAAACGCCATCGGCAGGAGTGGGACAAACTCTGGGCTTCCGATATCGCCATCGACGGACCGGTGGAAGATGCCCGCGCGGTGCATTCCGCCATGTACCACCTGTATTCCTTCGCCCGTGAAGGCACGGCGCTGAGCCTCTCTCCGATGGGTCTGAGCGGTCTGGGCTACAACGGCCACGTGTTCTGGGACACCGAACTCTGGATGTACCCGCCGCTGCTGCTGCTGCACCCCGAAATTGCCCGTTCGCTGCTCGAATTCCGCTATGAGTTACTGGATGAGGCCAAGCAAAACGCCTTTTCACACGGCTACAAAGGCGCGATGTATCCCTGGGAAAGCACCACTACCGGGCAGGAGGAAACGCCCGTTTGGGCACTCACGGGACCGTTCCAGCAGCACATCAGCGGTTGCGTGGGCTGGGCCGCCTGGCAATATTACCTCGTGACAAAAGACAAAACCTGGCTCCGCGACCGCGGCTGGCCGATCCTGAAAGAGGTGGCCGATTTCTGGTCCTCCCGCGTGGAACGCAACGGCCCGGGGCATTACGATATCAACAATGTGATCGGCGCCAACGAATGGCAGGAGAATATCGACAACAACGCCTTCACCAACGGCATGGCCAAAACGGTACTGGCATATGCCACCGATGCCGCCACGGAACTGGGCCTCACTCCCGACCCCGACTGGATGCATGTAGCCGGCAATATTCCCATCCTGAAATTTCCCGACGGCACTACCCGCGAAAACGCCACCTACGACGGCGTCACGATCAAACAGGCCGACGTAAACCTGCTGGCTTACCCGCTGAAAGTCATCACCGATCCGGCCCAGGTAAAAAAAGACCTCGATTACTACGAGCCGCGCATGGCCAAAGACGGCCCGGCGATGGGCAATGCCATTCTCGCCGTCTCTGCAGCCCGCGCGGGCGACGCGGTACGCGGTTACGACCTCTGGGTGAAAAGTTACAAACCCAATGAGGTGCCGCCCTTCGGCGTCCTGGCCGAGACGGCGGGCGGTACCAACCCATACTTTGCCACCGGCGCAGGAGGCTTCCTCCAGGCCACGCTCATGGGTTTCGGAGGGCTGGACATCACGCCGCAGGGTGTAGTTCAGATGAAAACGAAACTGCCCAAAGGCTGGAAATCGCTGACAATGACTGGCATAGGAACGGAAAGAAGGACGTTTACGGTGAAATAGAAACCATAAACCATGCAGTTGAATGTGGTAAAGTTGTCGGGTTGTTTCCTTTCCATACTCATGGGCTGTTGCACCCCGGCGCCGGCGCAGTTGAGATTTACGGCTTTTCATAGCGTCCCGGCATGGGACCAGGATGGCGCACTTGTATTCGAAATAGACCCGGCATACAACAAAGGTCCTTATTCCGTATTGCTGGAAGGTCCTTGTGGAACAGTGGACTCGATAGCGGCATTTAACGGTACGATCAAGGCCTATGAAGGTATCGGTACCGGCCAATATTGCATTACTGTAAAGTGCTGTTCCACTTGTACCGCCAGGGTTTGCGTTGAGGTAAAGCCATACGAACTTGTATCATCAGGGGATGCGACCATTTTATGGACAAGGGAAAATGCATTGCCCGAAAATGATACTACGGCCGTTTTACTGGCCTGTACGGAAATGGAGGCAGAGCAGGGCGTCCTTTGCAGTGCGGTGTTTTCCCTGTACGCGCCGGTGGACATACCTTCCAGCCGGCTCCAACTGATGCTTGAAAAGGCTGTTCAACGAATAACCCCGGCCAACCCGGAAGCGGTTACGGAAGATCAGGGGTATAATTATGATGCCTGGGTTTCTGATCCGTTTGAAGTCCTGCTTCGATTTGATGAAACAGGTCAAATACTTTGGGTATATATAAATGAATGAGGCGGGTTTCTCCAAACCGTCTTAGTATGTAAACAACAATACGCAAAGAGCGGCGGCGACTGATCGTCGCCGCCGCTCCCGGGCGTATTTACTTGTGCGCAACCTTAGTGCGTGTCCCAGTACACCAGTGCCGAGGCTACTGCCGAACCAATTGGTCCGCCCAATTCCAGTCCGATGGCATCTGCCCATACCCACTCGGGTATTTTGGAAGGCTCGGGTGTGCCTGATCCGCCGGAGGAAACAGATTTCCAGTACCAGTAGTAGCGGCTGTATTTCAGGACCGACAGGGTGGAGAGCACCATTTTAGGATCGTCCAGTTGGGTATTGTAGACCATATCGTTTTCAAAATTGGTCATGACAGTCACAAAATCACTCAATTGTTGCGGCGTGGTGACGGGCATGTTGGCCACCTCATCCATGATCGGGCGGAGGGCGTTCTTGTCCCGGGCGCTCAGGCGCGTCTCATCCTGGCGGGCTGCATAGTCGGCGTAGTCGCGGTACAGGTCGAGTGCTTGCAGGCGCTGCTGATCTTCCTTCGTGGTCGGAATATCATTATCAGCAAAGAACTGGATGGTTTTTTCGAGTACAAACTGACGGAGGGCGGTTTTATCATTTTTCATGCTGCGCATGATCTCCTTGTTGGCGGGGTCCAGCACGACTTGCAGGGCCAGGTTGTGCAGTTGACCGATGTTGTCCTGCGGGTTGTTCGGATTGACCAGGGGCGTCACTGGTTTCCCCTCCTCGGGTGAAAAGATGATAGTTTTACCGGTGGGAGAATCCTTGAGCGGGTAAAAACCGGCCGGGATGACCTGCTCCTTCAAGCCAAGGCCTTCAGCGCTGGCGGCATCGAGGGTAAAGTCGGCAGTGAGCGGAAAGTAGTTGCCAAAATATTGACCGGCCTGGTCGCTGTCGGTAAGTTGCAGGGCAAACCGGTTTTGCAGATTGGTGGCGTCGCCCCAGCCGATCCAGATACAGTTGCTGAAACTGTACATGCAGCCCAGATAGGTAGATGTGCCGAAGTGGATATAGATGCGGTTGCCATCGGGGATGGAGGGGAAATTGCTGGCTGCAGGCTGCGGGGTTTCGGGTTCGGTTTTGGTGCAGGCGATTGCGGACAGGCAAAGAGCGATGAGTACGAGTGCGGAAGAGATCGTGATGTTTTTCATGACAAAAAGATTTCAAAATGAAGTGTTGTGTTGCCTACTCGTTTCTGTGGATTTTCGGCTTCCTCCGTTCAGGTTTCTTTTCGGGCGCCTTTGTTTTTCAGGCGCCTTTATCCTTACATCGGGGATTGCGGAAAACCTTACCTTCGTTTTGAAAAAAAAATCAGAAAAAATTTGGTGGTCCCATGCGACAGGACGAAATCAACCCTTCAGACAAGCCCAAACGGCGGCGCCATCACCCGCCAATGTCTGTATTTCCCACCACCGCCCGTATCGAGGCATTCAGCGATGGGGTAATCGCCATTATCGTTACCATTATGGTACTGGAACTGAAAGTGCCGCAACTGGCAGAGCATTTCACCCGGGCTGAATTCCTGCACGAGGGGCAGAAACTGTTGCCGAAATTGCTCGCTTACGCGATGAGTTTTGTGATCGTCGCCATTTTCTGGGTCAACCACCACAGTTTTTTTCACGCCCTGAAAAAAAGCGACGGAAAACTGCTCTGGTACAACAATTTTTTGTTGTTCTGGCTGTCGCTCGTTCCTTTCGCAACGGCATTTATGGGCGAACATCCCAAATGTGTGGAAGCAATCATGTGTTACGGCTTCGTGTTGCTGATGGCCGGCCTGGCTTTCCTGGTGATGGGAAACTACGTGTTGTTTAAATCGGACCTGATAAGCAGCGAGATCGGGGAAGGAACCAAGAAACGGATATACCGGCGCAATTTTCCCGGCGTGATTTTGTACACAACCTCGGTATTGTCGGCGCCCTTTTCGATCTGGATATCATGGGCGATATTTTTTATCGTACCCTTGTATTATTTTTTGCCCCGCCAGGTTGAAATGGAGTAATACCGTAACCTGCTGAACTCATTTAATATTTATGATCCTTATGGCAACCGGAGCTATATTTAGCATTTTGCTGTCCCTGACCGGCATGGCGGCTTTTGTCGCCGGTGTTGTATGGCTCAAAAGACGTCGCGCAGCGCAGCGCAGCGCCGAATTGCAACGTCTGGCAGCCGATCTCGGCCTGTCCTTTATAGAAAAAGACACCTATGGCCTGATTGCACAACTGCATACCCTCGGACTCTTTCGCCACTCCGCAACCCGGCGCTGGTCGCGCAACGGCAAGGTCATCAACGTCATGCGAGGGCAGATCGGCAACGCAGAGGTCTACCTGTTCGATTACAGTTACATCGTTTCTACGGGGAAAAGCGCCCATGAGGTGCGTCAAACCGTCTTTTTTGCCAATGACAAAAACTGGTACCTGCCCAATTTTCGCCTGCGGCCGGAAACCTGGTGGCACAAAGTGTTGGCAAAACTCGGCCTGAAAAGTGATATCAACTTTCCGGAAAGTCCCGACTTCTCCAGCAAATTCTGGCTTACCAGCGAATTTGAGGGGCTGGTCCGGCAACAGTTCAGCCCGGACCTCCAGCAACTGCTGACGGAGCGGCCACCCGTTCACCTGGAAGGCAGCAATTATTACCTGATCGCCTATAAACCGGGAAAATCCCTGAATGCCGATGAAGCGCAGGTGTTTTTCGAGCACTGCAGCCAACTCGTCCGGATGCTCCAAAAACAGGGCGCACCCGACCTGCTCGACCTCGCCGAACTGAATAAAGAGCCATTGCCCGACCCGATATCATTGCCCCGACCGGAAAAGCGCCAGTAACTCACCATTCACCACCGCCACGCATGACCCGCGCCTACCTTGCGCTCGCCGCCATCTGTATTATCTGGGGCACGACCTACACTGCCATCAAACTCGCCGTGCGTGAATTTCCGCCGTACATGCTTGTCGGTATCCGCCAGACGACGGCCGGACTGCTCTTGCTGGGTGTGGCGGCAGCGAGTGGCAAACTGCGCATGCCCAACCGGAAGTACCTGCTGCGACAGGGGCTCGCCGGCCTGTTTTCCATTACCGGGGGCAACGGGTTTATTACCTGGGGCATGCAGTTTGTGTCTTCCGGCCTGGCTGCCATCATCGGATCGCTCACGCCGGTGGTGGTTGTACTCATCAACCTCGCCTGGCGGGGCACGGAGCGCATCAACGCCCGGGTTATTGCAGGCGTTTTGCTCGGCTTCGGCGGTCTGGGACTGATATTCAGCGAAGGCTGGCAAGACTTCCTGAAACCGGAATACCGCCTGGGTATCGCGGGCTGTTTTGTTTCCTGTGTGACCTGGTCGCTCGGCACCGTCATGTCGAAACGCTGGAATGCCCCCGAAGTGCCGGCTATCATGAACGCGGGCATGCAGATAACGGCAGGCGGCCTTGGTGGCATCGCACTGAGTTTTTTATTCGACAACCATCACAGCATCAACCCCTCGACGCAGGCCTGGCTGTCGGTACTCTACCTGGCCGTTATTGGTTCCGCGCTTGCCTTTACGCTCTACCTGTACGCGCTCAAGCACCTGAGCGCGACTGTTTCGTCGCTCTACACCTATATCAATCCGGTGGTGGCCATCATACTCGGATGGGCCTTTCTCGGCGAATCCCTGACCCTGCTTGCTGCAGGGGGGATGCTGTTGACCATTATGGGGGTATGGCTGGTAAATCTGGGGCAACGGCGTTAAACAGGCTTCCCCCTGCGCTTATATTCGGAACAGGGCAGCCATTTTTACCAAATTTTCGTCAACTTTGCTGCCCCTATCCGGTTTAATCGCCTGTTTTTTTACAATCACCGCTCACGTCTCTCTCACTTCTCACGTCCTACACACATGCAACGCAGCAAAATTGCCGGTATCGGCTACTACGTCCCGGAACGCATCGTCAAAAACGAAGAACTGACCAAATTAATGGATACCACCGACGAGTGGATTCAGGAGCGTACCGGTATTCAGGAACGCCGCTACGGTAAAAAGCATGAGGAAACCACTTCTTCCATGGGGGCAAAGGCGGCGCGCATCGCTTGCGAACGCGCAGGCATCACGCCCGACGATGTGGACTTTATCGTATTTGCCACCCTGAGCCCCGACTACTATTTCCCCGGCTGCGGGGTGCTGATGCAGCGAGAACTGGGCATCACCCATAAAGAAGTGGGCGCGCTCGATATCCGGAACCAGTGCACCGGGTTTATCTATGCGCTCAGTATAGCCGACCAGTTTGTGAAAACCGGCATGTACAAAAATGTCCTGGTAGTTGGCTCTGAAATGCACTCCATGGGGCTGGACTTCAGCACCAGGGGCCGCAATGTAACGGTCATTTTCGGCGACGGCGCAGGAGCCGTCATTCTTCAACCCACGGATGACCCCAATCGCGGCATACTGACCACAAAACTGCATTCCGACGGCACCTATGCCGAAAAACTCGCCTTTATCAATCCGGGGGCACATGGCGGCTATCATTACAACAAAATGGGCGAGGAGGTCGACCTAGGCTATCCGCCGGCAGATACTTACGGCGAAATATTCCTGACGCCCCGCATGGTGCAGGAGGGACTGTACTATCCGAATATGGAAGGGCAGTTCGTTTTTAAACTGGCGGTGCAGAAATTTCCCGAAGTGATCAAGGAAGCGCTCGATGAAATGGGCCTTACGCCTGCCGATATTTCCATGCTGATCCCGCACCAGGCCAACCTGCGTATCAGCCAGTTTGTTCAGAAAACGCTCCGGCTGAGCGATGAACAGGTGTGGAATAACATCCAGCGTTTCGGCAACACCACCGCCGCTTCGGTGCCTATCGCCTTGTGCGAAGCCTGGGAGGCCGGCAAGGTCAAGGCGGGCGATCTGGTATGCCTGGCGGCTTTTGGAAGCGGTTTTACCTGGGGCAGCGCGCTGATCCGCTGGTGAGGGCGGTATTATCCTCGAATCTGGTGCGCCGGCTGAAACCGGCGGTACCCGGGTGTTATAGGGCCTTTGCCTTGTGCCTTTGCTTTGGGCTGGCCGGCGCCGTTTCCGCCCAGGAAAGCTGTTCCTATTTTGCTCACAAGTTTGAAGCGCAGACCTTTGCCGCTTCCGGTCAAAACTCAATATCCCCAAATTTCCAGTGCATCCTTCCGCATCAGGAGC
>CALMBD010000160.1 GCA_937861115.1 uncultured Bacteroidota bacterium
ACAGCTAAGATATTTATAATTGCGTTTTATTAAACAACTTCAATTAGCCGCCGAACAACCCAACCAATTGAAAAAACGTGCAGATTAATCCGGGCTTAGGCATTGAGATGCGGCGGCTAAAGCCGCCGGTACCTTTGTTTAGGCGGCGGCTGAAGCCGCCGGTACCTTTTTCAAGTTAGAATCCTTTACGATCATGAGCATCCAATACATTCTCGAATCGGCTTTTTGTCTCGCCTGTCTGTACGGTTTTTACTGGCTGGCGCTGCAACGCGAGACCTTTTTTCAATGGAACCGGGCATACCTGCTGCTGTCGCCATTCCTCGCGCTCGGCTTGCCCGCCCTGAAGATTCAACTGACAAAGGAGCCTCCCGCAATGGCGAACACCTTGCAGGTCGCCGATCCGGTCATTGACCTGCCGGTCATCGTAGAGCAGGTGCAACAGGCGCCTGTGGCTGTTCGCCATACCTTGGCGCAGCCTGTAGCGGAAGGCTGGTCCGTTTCGCTGGGAGCATGCTTGTGGTGGATCTACCTGACCGGTGCAGGGCTGCTGCTCATCCGGCTGGCGATACAGGTATGGTACCTGCTGCGCATGATCCGGCGCTGCCGGAAGGCTCAATCCGGCAATGTCGACGTGATGGTATCGGATCGGGAAACGCTCCCCCTGGCCTCTTTCTTTGGTTTTGTCTTGTGGAACCATGAAAACCAGCTGTCCGAAGATCAAAAACTATTGCTGGAACACGAATTGGTGCACGTCAGGCAGTGGCACAGCCTCGACGTGCTGTTGATGGAGATCATGCTGATCGTGCAATGGTTCAATCCACTCATGCACGCTTTCCGGCGCAGCCTCTGCGCCGTACACGAATATATCGCCGACGACAGTGTGGTGCGCAACACCCGGCAGCGGTATGCCTATGCAACCTTGTTGGTTCAACACCAGAAAACCGGGCAAAGGGCCCGACCCGGTTTGGTGAATACATTTCATTCACTTATTAAACATCGCCTTATCATGCTTGCCAAACGTCCTTCCCGACCCTTATCCCGGGCCAAATATCTCCTTGCCATCCCCTTGTTTGCCGCCCTGATGCTGCTCTTTTCTTTCCGGTTTATTGAAAAACTGCCGGCAGCCGCGCCATTCATGGAAGCCGTGAAAAAAGCGGACGCATTCGCCGGTACACTTGGAGAAGTAACCATCATTGCGGATAAACCGGCGCCCCCCGAACAGACACCTTATATTTTTTACTGGGGCGCTATCCAGTCCAGGATCATGCACGATGCTGAAAACGACACCTGGTTCGGACAGGCGAATACATCCCCCGAAGAATTTCGCGAAGCCGTCAAACGCGAGCCGCGCATCTGGAACGGAACGTCGCTCGAACAACACCTGTCGCTGACCATCAACAACATTGCCGTAAAAAGCGATTACAACGACGAATCGGTGTATGAAAGAAAACGCCTGGAACTCGACCAATTTGTCCATACGCTCCAGCAGCACGATTATGTCGAGATGGAACATGTAAGTCTGCCCAACGGCAAAACAGCAACTGTGCGCCTTTCTTTCGGAGCGGCCGTACCGGGCTGGTTGACCCGGGAAAAATCCGGCAGCATGAACTGGATGGAAAACCCGGACATGTTTGAAACCATGCCCGAAGTTAATTGGGGCAATGCTGTATACAATCCGGACAGGCAGTTCTATACCCTGCGGGAGTTCTGGTCGATTGTGGACACCCGGCCGACTATCACGTTGCCCCCGGGTGCTTATGCAGAGATGCGGGGCGATACAATCACGGGCGTTCTGCCCGACGGGAAAGTCCTGCTGAACCGGATGCGTTTCATGATCGTTCGACCGGGCCAGGAAATATCCATACTGTCCAGAATGACCGACACCGATCTTTCGTTCGACCAGGTGCGCGAGCAACTGGAACTGAAACGCGACCTGATTGCGCCCGAAACCGTAGTACTGTTCTACTGGAGCAGGCCCGGCGTGTCCAATCAAAGCTGGGCCAACAGTAAACTGATGGCGTCCTTTACCCTGGTGCCTGACGACGATCCGCGTTTGACCCTCCACCGCAGCGAGCAACGGGATTACCGCTTTGAGTGGGGCGACCTTTCCGCGACGCTCATGCACCAGTACGCCCGCAGGTTTCGGTTATCCGAAAACCAGGAAATATCTGCAGACAGGATGCTGGAAGTGGTCAATCCTTCCCTGACAGCCAGGCAGGTTTTGAAAATGCTGAATTTTACACCCCGCCTGTTCGAGAACCAGACGGAGATCGAATGGCGAAACTTCACCCTCGACTTTAATGGCTACAACGTGCTGGTGGACAAAAACGGCGTGCCGGATGAAATGGTCCGGCGTTTGGAAAGCCGGTTAAAGCCGGGTGATAAAGTCAGGATAACTGCTATACAGGCAGCAAACGGGGTTAACCTGTTGAACGCGTCCATCATACTGGAAATCCGCTCGGAAGACCCCAAACCGCCGCTCGCCGGAGGCAGCACATCACCGCTGTACTTCCAGTGGGGCGATTTTTCCCAGGCCATGCGCAGCGATTTTACGCGCAACCGCATTTACCGGGAGGGTGATGGCGACACGATCACGTACCTCACCTACAGCGTTAAGGAGGTGAAAAAGATGTTGATGCAAAAACCGCTTGTCCTGGAAGACAACAAGCCCGTCAAAGGCTTGCGGTTCTACGTCACCTGCGGCTCACTTGGGGCGTACCTCACCGACGAAGGGTTTTCTCCCGACCTTGCGGAAAAATTTCAAAAGGAAGTCCGCTACGGGAGTTCCCTTATCATCACCGGCTTTAGCGGCAAAGGCATGGATTTGCGCGGACTAACCCTGTCTTTTTTCCCGTATGCCGACGATAATCCGCCGGAAAACGCCGAGCCGGGCAAAGCGGCTCCGTATACCTTCCCGGCCAAACTTTTCCTTTCAGTCTCTCCCAATCCGGCGCCCCTGAACGAGGTTGTCACCATTGCGTTCGACCTGCCAAAGGCGGCAAAGGCCAACCTGATCATTACTAATGCAAAAGGGCAGGTGCTGTGGAACCAGACCCGGTCTTACCAAAAGGGTACTTTTTCCGAAAACTTCGGCATACAGCAACTCAAATCGAGGGGGACATTTTTTGCTACACTTGAAACGCCGTACGGGAAAGTGTCGCAACAGTTTGTGGTGGAATAAGGATCAGACAGGATTAGAAAATGTAAAGGGTTTAGAGGAGCGTTCCTCTAAACCCTTTACATTTTCCAAACCTGAGAGCCTGTTCAAAGTCCTTTTGGCTTCTTCAGCGTAAACACCCGGGCGATATTGAACCCGAAGCGGACGCCGCTCAGCATTTTTCCGGAAGCATCCTTGAAAAACCAGTCTTCCGGCGTTTCCGTGATAAAACCTTTGTAGGTCATGTCCTGCGCGTTGGTGAAATGCAGCGAGAACACGTGGCCCCCCGTTTCGATCTCGAAACCTACGGACAGGCAGTTGGCAAAATCCTGGCTGATCTGGCCGTCGGGCACATAGTAATACTCCACGTTGAACGTAAGGCGCCGGGTAAGTTTGATGCGACCGGCGCCGCCGATAGCGAATACGTCGTTTTTATCATCGGGGGTGGGCACGAGGTTGCGGTGCACCAGGGTAGGCATGAGTTGCAGCGACAGGCTTTCGTTGAACTTGCGCGCGATGAGCAACTGGTGGGTGTAATACAGCCGCGAACTGAAGGTATACTCTCGCTCGGTATTTTGAAATTTGAGCGTCCGGATTTGTCCGTCGATCAGGTACGACAGCGAGATGGGCATGTTGCGTTTGCCGGTGCTCTGTCGCAGCAACTTGTATTTTGCAAAGCCGTCGATCAATTTCTCCCGGCCGCCACGCCCCACACCGACCATCAGCCGGTCGGTAATACCGTAGTCCAGACCGATACGGATATTGGCGCCGTCGAGACCGAACATGTCGTACACGCCATTGCGAATGGGGTTGAAACGGTGCGATATTTTGGCGTCCAGCACACCGGCGCCGCAGTTCTCGACGGAGTGCCCGTTTACGATACGCGTGGTTTTGAAGGTTGCCGTGGTATAGTCGGTGGTTTCTTCTTCGCCCAACAGGGAAAGCAGGTCGTTCTGGGCGTTCAGTACACTTGCCCCGAACAACAGCATCAGGAGCGCGGGTAAGTAGATTTTTTTCATATAAGATTGTTTTTCTTTGTTGTAAGCACTGTTTCCGGTCAATTGCCTTTCTTCATGGGGTTGAGGGTGGCATCTACCGTGATCTTGATGTCGTTTGAAATATTGGCCACTTTGGCGGCCTCGATCTTGATGTTAAAGTCGGTGCATTTCACCGTAAACTCGGAGGATATTTTCAGTGCGCCGTCGCCGACGGTGATGGTACCGGACACTTCCATATCTTTCTCCACGCCGTGGATTTTCATTTTGCCCTTTACCTTGGCCTGATAGGCGCCGTCTTTATTGAGGTTCACATCGCTGAAATTGGTAATCGAACCTTTAAAGGTGGCATCCGGGTATTTCGACGACTCCATATAGTTTTCGTTGAAATGCTCCTGCATGAGGGCTTTTTCGAACAAAAACCCCTTGATGAGCACTTTCCATTCCATGGCGCCGGAGGCAGCATCGAGCACTGCCGTTCCGCTTTTGCTCACCGCTTCAATTTTTTCCATGGAAGCGTCGGAAAAGAATTTCACCTTGGCGTCGCGGGTAAAAAATTTCTGGGAAAACGCCGGGGCGCTAAAGGCGATGAGTGCAGCAAACAGCAAGAATCGTTTTTGCATGATAACCGGATTTGATGAACGAATAGTCTTTTACTTTACCTCTACACAGCGGGTCAGTTGAACGTCGAAGTTGAGGCCGGTGCAGTTGCCCTTGAAGGTAACCGTTTCGCCCTCGGTAAACTCCGTGCGCGGGTGCTTGCTCAGGGGATCGAGTTCGCACAACACACCAAAATCGCTCCCGGTGTTGAGGCTGACCTTAACGGTGCCGTCTTCGGCTTTGGTCGTCTCTTTTACCTTGCCGCTGACCGCGATCATCTTGTCCAGGTACTTGGCGTTGGCAGCCGTTTCGTCGGCACTGTACTCGTTGAACAGGGCCGCGGCATCGATCGCCAGGTCGGCCTTGGCGCTTTGCATATCGACGTGGGGTTTGTTCCAGAGATAGTACCCGATTGCACCGCCGGCAAAGGCGACAGCCAGGAGCAGATAAATGATACGTTTCATTGTAATATTGGTTGTGGTTCAAAAAAATCCCTGGCAATCAGGCGCCGCGTCAGTTATTCGGGGCGCCTGCTTTAACCCAGGCTTCAATTTTTTGCCTGTTGCAAATAAGCATCAGGCCGGTTTGCGGCATCGGGTTGCCGGCGTTGTTGATTCGGTCGAGCAGTGCGCCGCTCATCGCAACGGCTTTGAATTCTGCGTGCGTCTCAAAGGGAATGCCTGAAAACGTAGGAGAGGTTGAGATGTGGCATTCGTCGCAGTGATCCTGCATAATCTTTCTGATCTCCACGCTGTAACGCATGTTGGCGGTATCGCACAGGGTAGTATCCGCGCCGTACAGGTCCACCTCGTTGTCGTAATAACAGGAAGAAGGCACGGAGACAACAAAGAGGATACCGGCAAGCAACCCGAAGGCTAAGATTGTTTCTTTCATGTTTTGAGTAAATACGATTTTGTGTTTTTAAGGCGTCAAAGGTAGTATTTCACAATAAAAGCGGCCCTTTCAATACCCGCTCGGCCCGTCTAAAAAACCAATTTGACAGAATCCGACTGTCTCCGCTGCATTTGTCCGGTCAATTGTCCTGTGCTCCGGCATCGATCCACGACTGCAGTTTGGCAACAGTACAGTCGTCCAGTTTGGCGCCGCCCTTGGGCATCCAGTTGCTGGTACGCGTCACGACGTCGATAAGTTTACCATTCTGGGCCTGTTGTTTCACATTGGCATAAGAGGCGAGGTTGATGCCGCCTTGCGGGTTGCTGCCGCTGTGGCAGCCCTGGCACCTGGCCTGGATCAGAGGCTGTACAAATACGCTGTATTGCACATTGGCGGTTTCGCAGGCGCCGTAGTTTTCATTACACCCGTTATTTTTGGCGCCTTGCTGCACCCATTTGCCAATGAGATTGATCTGATCCTGCGAGAGGGGCGGCTTGCCGTATGGCATCCGGTCGTCGGGATCGCTGTCGAGCAAAACCCGCATCAACTTGTTTTCACCCCAGTTGTTGTCGGTCACGTGCTCTACTGTAGACAGCAGGGTTTCGTACGAAACGAGGACCACCCCTTCCTTGCGGTCGGCGGTATTGTGGCACCCCGATTCCGTGCAATTGGAGACCAGGAGCGGCAATATCTGGTTTTGAAAATAAACGGAATCGGGATCGCACAAAATGCCGGAACCGTTGTTTCCGTTGGGATCTGTACCCGGGCCGCCCGGATTTTGGGTCGTATCTGCCGGATTGGGGTCGCCGGTCAGAAGGGGTTCGTGTTTACAGGAAGGTGTGGAAAGGCCGATAATAAAGGCCGCGAGTAAGATGGGGAGCGCAAATTGCTGCATAGTCAGAACAAATTAACGAAGGCGGGTGTTGGGAAGAACCAATTTATCAGTTGTATTAACGCAAATCTACCCGGCCACACCGGACCCGGGACCAATTAATTTACCGAACCCGGAAAATCAGTTGCTGAACATGGATAAAAAGGATTGGAAATCCCGTTTGCGCCATCTCGGAATGGCGGGCATCTTGTTTTTTACTGTTAAAGGTATCATCACCCTGACGGCCGGCGCCTGGTTGCTGAACTGGCTGGGTTGCGGGGATTAGATGGCGATACCATGCCCTTATTTTCAAAAATTTGTTTTAAAAGTCGCCGGTTTTTTGCAAATTTGCGCCCTTATGCTTTTGCCTAATGTCAGAGATGATTTTGAACGATAAAAAACAAAGCGCTTCGGAGGAAACCGATCTTGTCGACCTCGATCATATCACCATCAAGGGCGCCCGAACCAATAATCTGCGCAACGTCGACCTGCGTATCCCCAAGAATAAACTGGTGGTCGTGACGGGTGTTTCCGGCTCCGGAAAATCCAGCATTACGATGGATACCCTCTACGCTGAAGGCCAGCGGCGCTACGTGGAAAGTCTGTCCAGTTATGCGCGGCAGTTCCTCGGACGCATGAAAAAACCCGATGTTGACTATATCCGGGGCATTTGTCCGGCCATCGCCATCGAACAGCGCGTCACCACCGGCAACACCCGCTCCACCGTGGGCAGCATGACCGAGGTGTACGATTTTCTGCGCCTGCTGTACGCCCGAATCGGAAAGTTCTACTCGCCGGTATCGGGGGAGATCGTGAAAAAGCACGAAGTATCCGACGTCATCGACCACATCAGGCAACTACCCGAAGGCGCACGTGGACTCGTGCTGATTCCGTTCAGTAAAAAATACAAGGAGCGCACGCTCGGCCAGGAATTAAACCTTTTGTTGCAAAAGGGCTACACCCGCCTCCAGTTTGGCGGGGAGACGCTTCGCATTGAGGATGTGCTGGAAGGCTCCGAAAAACGCTTCGATACCGGGCAATCTGCCCATACGTTCAGCGACCGGGATTTGTACGTTCTGATCGACCGCTTTGCCCGATCCGGTATGGAGGAAAACGACTGGATGCGCCTGGCAGATTCGATCAATACCGCCTTTTTTGAAAGCGAAGGCGAATGTGTTATTCAGACGGTCGACGGCGGACGGTGGACGGTAGACGGTGCTGAGTCGACAACCGATGATACGGCAATAGCCCGTCCACCGTCCACCGTCAACCGTCTACCGTCTACCGTCTTCAACAACCGTTTCGAACTCGACGGCATCCAGTTTCCGGAGCCCACCCCGCAGCTGTTCAACTACAACAATCCCTACGGCGCCTGCCCTACCTGCGAAGGCTACGGGCGTATCCTGGGCATCGACCGCGATAAAGTGGTGCCGGACAAGACCAAATCGGTATACGACGGCGCCCTGGCGCCCTGGAAAGGGGAAAAATACGGCGAATGGCTCAGCGCATTCCTCAAAAATGCGCACAGATTCGACTTTCCCGTCCACACGCCTTTCGAGCACCTGAGCAAGGAGCAGATCAAACTCTTGTGGAGCGGCAACCAGTATTTTGAAGGGGTCGACGCTTTTTTTAAGGAACTGGAAAGCAAGACCTACAAAATACAAAACCGCGTCACACTGGCGCGTTACCGCGGCCGCACCGTATGCCCCACCTGCGATGGCGGGCGGCTTCGGCAGGAAGCGCTTTGCGTAAAAATCAGCGGCAGAAACATCTCCGAACTCACCGGCGAGTCCCTCGATGAGGTACTGTCGTTTTTTGAAAACCTCGAACTCAGCGAACACGACCGGCAGGTGGCCAAACGGCTGCTGCTCGAAGTGCACAACCGCCTGAAATTCATGGTCGAACTCGGTCTTGGATACCTGACCCTCGACCGCATATCCAATACCCTATCGGGCGGCGAGACGCAGCGCATCCACCTCACCCGCACCCTCGGCAGCAACCTGACGGCATCGATGTACCTGCTCGACGAACCCTCCGTAGGTCTGCACCCCCGCGATACCGGTCGACTGGTGAAGGTATTGAAAGAACTGCGCGATCTGGGCAACACGGTTGTCGTGGTCGAACACGAAGAGGAGGTGATCAAAAATGCCGATTATATGGTCGATATGGGCCCCGAAGCAGGCGTCCATGGCGGCAATGTGGTATATGCCGGCGATTTTTCCAGGATCAATACCGCCGCGCCGGAAAGCCTGACGGCCAAATACATGTCGGGCAAAATGGCGATCCGGACACCCGGTAGCAGGCGGGCCACCCGTGAATTCCTGACCCTGAGAGGCGCCCGCCAGCATAACCTGAAAAATGTGGATGTCCGCATTCCCCTGCACTGCCTCACGGTGGTGAGTGGCGTGTCGGGCTCGGGCAAAACCACACTGGTCCGCGATATCCTGTACCCCGCGCTGATGCAACACCTGCCCGACAACCCCGGCAAGCAGCCCGGCCTGTTCGACGGACTGGATGGCAACGTAAAAAAGGTGTCGCGCGTGGAGTTTATCAACCAGAGCCCCATCGGGAAAAGCAGTCGCTCCAACCCCGTCACTTACGTAAAAGCCTACGATTATATCCGCGACCTGTTTGCGGGACAGCAACTCTCCAAGATTCGCGGTTTTCAGCCCAAACACTTCAGTTTTAACGTGGAGGGCGGGCGCTGTGAGACCTGCAAAGGCGAAGGCGAACAGGTGGTGGAAATGCAGTTCCTTGCCGATGTGCACCTCGAATGCGAGGAGTGCAAGGGTCGCCGCTTCAAACAGGAGGTGCTCGACGTGGAATACAAGGGCAAAACCATCTTCGACGTGCTGAATATGAGCATCGAGGAGGCGCTCGATTTTTTCAAGGGCAACAAGGAGATCATCGACCGCATCAGGCCGCTGAATGATGTGGGTCTGGGCTATGTACAACTGGGTCAGTCGTCGTCGACCCTGTCGGGCGGCGAGGCCCAGCGTGTCAAACTGGCTTCCTTCCTGATTCGCGACAATGCCGGCGGGCACATCTTCTTTATATTCGACGAGCCTACTACCGGGCTTCATTTTCACGACATCCAGAAATTGCTCGACGCCATTAACGCACTGGTGGAAAAAGGCCACAGCGTGCTGGTGGTGGAACACAATATGGAGGTCATCAAATCGGCCGACTGGGTCATCGATCTGGGCCCGGAAGGGGGAAAGGAAGGGGGCAACCTCGTATATGAAGGTGCCCCCGAAGGTTTGGTCAAAGTGAAGGAAAGCCATACCGCCAGGTATTTGGCGGAAAAACTGGGGTAGAAAAATTCAACCTATTGGTGAACCAGTTTTGTTTGTGAAATAATATGTTCGAACGTATCTGTTCCACGTTTTATTAAACATCCGTACGGGTGAATCATCCTGTTCTTTTTCCTTGATGAAAAAGAACCAAAAAATCAAGGCTGTATGCAAATCCGGCGATTTTATTTCGGTCTGCGGCGGCGCAAAACCAAACTCGCCCTCCTTCGTCGGGCTCAAACA
>CALMBD010000161.1 GCA_937861115.1 uncultured Bacteroidota bacterium
CGGCGGCTAACCCGCGTTTCATTGAGCGAGTTGCTGCAGATTCTGAATTTGAATTTGAGATAATCTATACGGCTTACGACCTCCACACCGGCGCCAATCATGCAAAGGATGCCGAAACAGATCTCGCCAATTTGCGAATGGCCCTACTCATGCTCGAACACAACTTCCTTGGAAAAAGCGGCTCAAGGGGCTATGGGCGTGTGGAATTTCGTTTTGAAGCGCCAGTATACCTAAGTAAAGAAGATTACAAAAACGGTACAAACATGGCGAAAGCCACTGCGCCAACGGGTGATTTTGACAAATTGAAAGCCACCGGTGAAATTACCTGGAATATAAAATCTACTTCCAACGAAGCCGCCTCTGCCGCATGAAAATCATTTATCTCAAACCATTGAGTGGCTATGCCACCCCGCTCCGTTCCGACACTTTATGGGGAATGTTGTGCTGGGGTATCCGGCACCTGTGGGGTGATGCTACGCTGACCACGTTTTTAGCCGCTTGCGAAGCAGGACAGCCCCCTTTCGTCGTCAGCAGCACCTTCCCCTGCAAACAATATGGGAAGGACTGGATTCCGTTTTTTCCCAACCCGTTGCCTTTCCCGGACGCACATGATGTCGACCTGGCCATAGCACTGAAGAATGCCATATTGCGTAAAAAATACAAAAAAGAGACTGCTTTTGTCAATTTGGAGGATTTCACATCCATCCTCAATGGCAATTTGACAGCGAACGACCTGCGGCAACGGTTACGCGATGTTATGGATGAAGAAGACAGGCTTGCCGAAGAATCGAAACGCACTGGAAAGCGCAAAAAAGAGCGCGCCATTTCAGAAGGGGAAATATTACAAACAGCACCCCGATGCGAAGATTTTAGCATGACCCATAATACCATCGACCGTCTACGTGGAGGCACACTAAGTCTTCCAATAGAGGGTAGTACGCAGGATGAAACCGCAGGACAACTTTTTCACAGCCCGGAAACTTTTTGGACCGACCCTTTTTCTGACCCGAACCAAGAACCCAATACCGGCATATTTTTCCTCGCTGACGGCCCGGATTTAAGCTTGCTTGAACCCGTTCTGCGCCTCTTTAGGCATTGGGGCCTCGGAGCAGACCGGACTACCGGTAAAGGCTTTTTTGATTTTGAGATTCAGGATTTCAGCCTTTCAACTCCTGCCGACGCCAACGCCATGTTAACGCTTTCGCTCTTCAGGCCGCTGCCGGATGAATTGTCGGCAATAGATTCTTTCCCCGTGGAAGATAATCGTTTCAAATATCGCATTGAACTCCGAGAAGGGCGCGTCGGGCATCTGCATATTGATCTCAAAAAACAAGCGCACCGTTACTTTACCGAAGGGTCTGTATTTCCACTCCTTTCTGGGTTAACTTCCAGGCATTTGGGCGGTCTCGTCCATCAATTCGACAAACCACACCCTGTGTGGGACAATGGCTTCGGCTTTATGGTTCACCTCAAATGGCAATAAAGTATGCAATTATATCTTCGCACGTTGACTCCATTGCACGTTGGCGACGGTTCACAACTTCACTCCTTTGACTATGTTCTTCATGGCGGGCAGTTCTATCGTGTATCCCAGCAACAATTTGAACGCTTCCTTAAACAGGTAGATTCCGGGGACCCGCAGATGAAAAACAGTCTTGCTTTTGCAGACTGGGCGCACGACATGGCATCCAAAATAGAATCTGTGGAGACAGATCGTCGAAATGCAGGAAGGCAAGGCGGCCGCGACTACAACCAGGAACTTTCCCGCCTTCGAGGCGAATATAATCTGTTGGCCTTTGCTAAAACTATTAAGCAAGAAAATCGCTTCCTCGAATTCATAAAAGACAAAAAGAATAAAGTTCGTTCTCTCCCCTTGCTGATGGAAGGCGGGAGGCCCAAGCAGGAAATTCGCGGCTTCCAGCGTGATGCCGATGGACGTGCCTATCTGCCGGGCAGCAGCGTTAAAGGCTGTATCCGAACCGCTCTGCTTTATCATTACCTGACCGAACACGCTGATTATCAGTCCATCCACGAACAACTGATCAAAGAAGTAAAAAAAATTAAAGCCGATAAGGAGGATGCCGAACGTCGACGCATTCGCTTTTCGGTCGAGAAATACCGCAAGTCATTTGGAGAGGTGATTGAGCATGAAGCCTTTTTTGCGGGCATGATCACCGAACGCAACAAGGCTCGCCCTGGCGAGGCACAGGACGACCTGTTGCGCTGCCTGCTGGTAGCTGACACTGCGTTGCCGGAAGACGGTATCGGCGTGGAAAATATCGACCTGTATTTAGTAAAAAAACTTCCAAAGGGCCAGGGAACCCAAGCGCAGCGCCAGCCCCAAAGCCCGGCAGTGGAGGCGCTGATGCCCGGTCAGGTGCTGGCCGTCAACCTCGAATTTAACCTCAGCTTGTTGCTCAGGTTGCATTACGCAGGACGAGGTGACGATGGCGTCATGATTGGCAGGGAACGGCACTTCATCGGCTGGCGCAAACGCGCTAAATGGTTATTCAATCTTGATGCCACCGATTTCGACACCGTACCTCCTGGCACTCGGCCATCAGATACTCGCTACGAAGCGTTAGTGGACAAGGCTTTTTCCCATATCCTCGGGTGCGTGAAGCAGTTTAGCGACGCACAGGCTGCCGCCTATGACAACTGGCAAAAAAACTATACCAGACCTGACCATAAAGGCGGTAACGATGCCCGCAAGGTGGAAATTGGCGCCCGATCCGTGGCCGCTACAGGGCTGCGTTTCCACCTCGGTTTCGCTACCGGCTTCGAGGGCATGACTGAGGTGCTTTATCTTCTGGCCGAACACAAGCGACTCTTTGCCGACATCATGGAACTCTTTGGGATAGGTGACAGTCCAACAGCATGGAAAACCCGTCGGCCCGGTGAAGCATATCGTGCCAATCCCGATCAATTCCCCAAGTCACGCCGCCTGATCTCTCGCTCCAATATGACTTTGCCACTTGGATGGCTTATTCAGGTGGATGCAGATGCGACCGCTTTATCCAATCCAGTCGTAGCAGAAGAAGTGGCTCCACCACCACCGCTTGTTCCTGCCACACCGACCTACCTGCGCGGCACCCTCAAAATTGGCGCTGAACTTAATGCCGAACTGATTTCGGGAGGCAATCCCGGACGATTCAAGTTGTTTATCCGGCCTGACTTTGAGCCAACTGTCGAGGTAAAATACTTCGCTGGATTCAAAACTGAAGATGTTGGTAGAATTGCGCTGCTGCGGGTGAAAAATGTGAAAGGGAAGGAAGAGGTAACGGTGGTAGAGTTTATGCGGTTTAAGTGAGATATACTATGTTGGAGTATTCTAAAAATCAATTTGTTAAATTAGAATCATACTTGGATGTGGCAGTATCGACCGCCTCAATGAGACGGTCCTTTCCTGAATATTTTGATGAGCAAAAGCCTAATTATGAATGGGATGAAGAGGATAACCTAGTAGCTTTCATCCAATTTGATTCGTTCCCAGAGGATGTTTTTAGGATGTTCATTGAAGCCCATAAACTCCAAATCAAAATACAACGATACTTTAACCCCGGAGATGGAAATAAATCAATTCCTATTAGGGATGATGTAGTTATTAAGGAGAACGACGAAAACGAATATGGCTGGGAAGAGGAGCCGCATCGAATGCTTTGGGCTAGTGGACTTCTGCTTGAGTGGGAAGACTGGAATATTGAAAAAAATGAAAGCCAAACAACGTTGATCGAGATTCTTAAGTCGGAGGCAGATTTCAGAATTTGGCTTCGTGCAAGAGGTGACCATGAAATTATGAAAAAGCAGTTGGTGACTGCAATACTTCTTTGGTTTGATCAGAACTCTTCAAACTACTTTACAACGCACCACTTCATGTGTAATTGCCCAAAATGCCGCTCTAAGTATTTCCAGGACAGATATGCAATTTACGACAAGTACATCTTGGGTTTTTTCCAAAACTTCATTCCAAAGATACAATGCTATAGCAGTGGCGAGATGCGACGCCTTGATACGTTGTCAAACTTAAGCCAACCCCAAATTAACGTTGTTATTTTGCATCATGAAGAAGATGAAAAATATCTAAAGGCGTTTCATTTCCCCAAAAAAGGATGGGATATTGAGGCATCAGTATGGAGTAAGGTAGATATTTTGCCAGGAGCCGAATCCGAAAAGTTAATTGAACAGAAAATCATTGAATCTGATGTGGTAATTGCGTTAATCAGTCCATCGTTTACCTCTGATGACCACCTTTGGCGCAATTATTTAGGCAAAGTGCTTCCCCGTAGTAGAAAAAAAGAAATACTCTTTGTCCCATTTCAAATTCGTCCCTGCCTTTGGCGCGAGGCATTTCAAGAAGGTAACGAAGGCCATATCCCTAACTCAATAATTTTGCTAAGGCCCAAAGATAAGAACTGGCCAACCGATGAAAACTGGGAGACCGCAACCTCTGAGATACATTTAATAATTGAAAAATGGTTGAAAAATCGTTTGAAATCTGATTTTTATTTTTCTATCTGAATTGACTACCAACCTTTAAATAGTTTGCAGTGAACGAACTTCTTGATTTTACAGATAAATGCCGGATGGCTTTAGGAGATGGCAACTTAGACTTGTGCCTAAAAATAATGAGCGAAAATCTGGATGACAGATCACCGCTTTATAATGAATATTTAAACCAGCGGGGTATTTATAATCGGACTACACGCGAAAGGTATGTCGGTCTGTTGTCTAATGAAGATTTTGCTCGAGAGTATAGTAAACTTTCAAATTGGGCATTTGACTTTTTAAGTAAACTCACTCCAGAACACATCACACTTTTAAATCGTATTCCTGAAAGGTTGTTAATTCTAACCTACATAAAGGCTGAAAACGAATGGGAGCGCATGTTTCCCGAAAATATGTTTTCCCATGCTTGCGTCGTCTATTATGGCCAAGATATACCTCTCCACTATCGTTCGCCCGATGTTATACTATTCGACGATACAGGCCCCCCTGCCCGACCCCATATGGTTCACCTCGCAGCAGAAATACCTCAGGCTCATTTTCTGTATTTTGGCGAGAGCAATCCATTTACCGAAAGCCGAAAACGCAATCCGCAGGACGCAGCCATTTTCGATCGGTGTGCCAACGCCAATAGTAAATTTACTGTCCATGCCCGGTTAAGGGAATTACTGGAGTTTCGGAAAATCTATGGAACGCCAAAGTAGTTTTACCCCTTTACCTCATCAATTTATAGTATAGCAATAACCTGTCACACCCTTTCTATTCTCCTCCCCACCCATGAAATTCACCATCGGCGACTACGCCCGCGTAAAACCAGGCGTCCTGTTGGAACATCCCGGCGAAGAAGTGCCTGGAAGGGTCGGATGCATCATCGATGCGCCAGGTATTTTGTCATAAAAACTCTAACGGCAAAATTCCAGGTCAATCCCCCTCTCACTCCACCCCCACCATCCCGTCTGCCAGCATAAAACGCAGTTTGAGGTAAAGTCCGTGATTGGGGCCTTTGATGAAGCGTACAAAGGCCAGTTCGCCTTCTATGTGCTGGCGGAAACGATTGAGCGCTTCGGCGGAGAATATTTCTTCGGCAATCATCTTGTCGGACGTCAGGACTTTATAGGTTTTGATATCCGATTTCAGGTCTTTGACGAAACGCTCGCTGAGATCGGGTTTGCCTTCGGCTTTTACCGCCAGTCCGCATACCTCTGGCTCGTCCTGAATACGGCTTTGGTTCGTTTTTTCGTAGTTGAGTACAAAATCATTGCCCTCGATCTGCTGCCGGATGATCTCCACACTTTCATTTGAAAAGCGTTTGGGACCCGAAAACGTGATGTCGTCGGCATAACGGGTGTAAACCCAGCCGTGGTCGCGAGCCAGTTTGTCGAGCTGGTGGTCCATCTCGAAACACACCAGGTTGCTCAGAACCGGCGAGGTTGGCGCCCCCATGGGCAGGCGGTTTTTGGAGGTCACCAGCCGGGCGATCACGTGCGCGGCATCCTCGGGATATTCGAACGGGAGCGCCATGAATAATTCCTTGATACGTTGCGACGATATACTGTGGAAAAAATCCTTGAGGTCGAGTTGCAGAATCCATTTGCTCTGGCAGTGCCGGAGCGCATTGGTGTAAATATTGCAGGGCGACGTCTCGTCGGCCGTGGAGGGAATAAAGGCATAGGAAGCCCGCGGGCGGATGCCGTAATAAACGCCCTGGAGCAGGTCGGCCAGCAGGCGCTGACAATCCTTGAGCTTCGGATGCGGATTCTCGATCAGGCGGAACGCGCCGTTTGCCTTGGGCGCCTGGAAACTGTAGTACGTCGGATTGACGGCCTGTTCGCGAATCCACTGTTCTTCACACATGACGAGCGCGGCAATGGCCTTGACGGTGCGGGCCTTGACCAGCATCTGTCCCTTGGCGAGCACCTGCTGGGCGCTGAGTTGCTTGAATGGCTGGCGAAAGTATTGCATGACCGGATACAGTTTTAGTTGAAAAATTTTGTTTTTACGTCGTCGAGTGTGGTTTCAATCAGTGGAGGGGCGCCTGCCTGCATGGTGCGTTTGAAACTGCCGGGGCTGACGGGTACGATAAAGAGCCGGTCTGTGCGCTGGTTTATCGACAGCGACAGTTCATTATAGAGCCTTCGCAGCCATTTGGGTTTCATTTTGCCCAGAAACACGGACTTCTGCACCCGTACGAGACCGTAGAACTTGCATCGTTTGGCAACCCGCAGCCGCGTCCGGTTTTTATGGATATCGTAGATCACCCAGGCGTACATGTGCTGATCGATGTTCAGGCAGTGGGCTCTTCCGTTTCGAACTGGGCAAGTTGCAGCAAGCGGCGGCCAAAACGCACGGCTGAAAAGCGCAGGAAGCGTTCCCGGCTCACCACCATCCCGTCCGCCTCTTCTTTTTTCTCGTCGAAATACTCTTTGAGGTAATCGGCGAGCATCTTTTTGCCGTCCAGGTTGAGGTGCAATCCGCCGTCGTGTGCGACGGTGTGGTTTGCCGTGACCATTTTTCGGGAGAACAACCGGAACACCACCCGTTCTACCCAGATGCGATAGGGCTCGATAAAGTCGAACACCATGCTTTTAAGCCGGTACCCGTCGCGGTGCAGGAATCCGATGTACGGATTGATGCCGGCCAGCAGCAGGGCCTGTTCTGTTTTCCCGTACAGGATGGCCAGTCCGTAGTTGAGAAAAGCATTGAAGGGGTCGCGCGCAGGCATGCGGGAGCGACCGTCGAAGCGGTATTCTTCAGGCAGCACATCGCTGAGCGTCTGGAAGAAAATCTGTCCGGCAGCGCCTTCCAGACCGCGCAACATTTCCGCCACTTCTCTGATGTTATTTCCGTCGAGCGCCTGAACCTGTTTGCGCAGCTTCAGTATTTCGTCCGATTTGGTTTGCAGCAGCGTCTGTTTGTGCTGGTCGCGGCGTGATTTGAGTTTTTCCAGGAAGGCAGACTGGTTGAGCAGTTTGGTCGCCGTCCATTGCTTGACAAAGGTGACGGCATGGCGGCCGACGCTGACGATAACCTGCGCCTTCTGTACAGAGGGTGTTGTGTGGAGTTCGAACCCGTACATGCGCGCCTGGGGCATGCCGTGGTGGTCGAGCAAGGCCACGTCGATACCGTGTTGCAAAGCCAGCAAATGCGCCGACACAGTGATCTGGGCGCCGTCCTGAACCCACAGACTCTTTACCTTGAGTGGTGAGTAAGACTCCTTTTGCAGCACCTTGTTATCGTCGAACCACGATAACTCGAATACCCCGTCCTTCACGGCGATTTTGGATCCATACCTTGTAATGTGCAATTCCATAAGACAAAGTGTTTAAAGTCGTGGATATTAGTGTATTGGCATGCCGCTGGTTGCTGATTGGTCAACCAGTGATTGAATTGTCATTAGTATCGGGTAGAAGGTCTTACTGCCGGTACACGCCTGATCCTGGCGTTTGCTTCACAAATCTGGTGTTTCCTGTCTGGCCGGGGAGGCCGGTACTGAAAAGATTCATTCAACGACACTTGTGAGCGTGCGGCGCCCCTAAGGAAGATGCGGCGGAATCAGGGCGCCGAAGTGTCTTTGGATTACTCAAACGCTACATTATTTGCGCTTTGTGATCGAAGTTGGTAGTACAAAATTATACACGATTTTTTTGAGCGGAAAACCCTTTGGGATACAAAATTTCAGGACGCGGGACAACAGGCAGTTGCCGGCATTCATTCGGTTCTGGCTGGTTCCGACTTAATGTGCACGCAATAAACGAGTTATCAGCCGGTCCGGTCAATTTTTACGATAGAAAGCCACCTTGAGGCCACGCCCTGTTTGGAAAGTATTAACAAATTAACGCGGAGGAGCCCTGATATTAGTTAAAATGCAATATATATCTGAAGAAAAGAGGCCGTTTGCAAGCCCAGTTTTGAATACCACAACGCCTGAAAGTGTACAATGCATTGACAGACAGACAAATGCAACGCGGGAAACGCAGGTGGATTATGCGTAATATTTCAGAATGAGGCCTGCACTTGAAAAAAAAACGGTAATTTATCCTTGAAAATTTTGGAATGACGCGGCAAGTTTTTCATTTTTACAGACTGAATTCCAGGTGATTGTGATGATTTATGCTCTTCCAGCCCGTATCCAGACTTAAGAGGATTGAAACTTGCCCCGGACGAACCATCCGTTGCCATTACTGACTTCCAGCCCGTATCCAGACTTAAGAGGATTGAAACTCTGGTCTGTGAAAACCTTAATAACACCCGAGGACTTCCAGCCCGTATCCAGACTTAAGAGGATTGAAACGTTCTTGCAAGTCCAGAAAAGCACAGACTATGTACTTCCAGCCCGTATCCAGACTTAAGAGGATTGAAACTCCGTGCTCGTTGAACTGAGGATGATTTCACCTCCTTCCAGCCCGTATCCAGACTTAAGAGGATTGAAACTGGCAATGCGAAGTCGTTGAACGATCTCGCGAAGTCTTCCAGCCCGTATCCAGACTTAAGAGGATTGAAACCTGCTTGCCGGAATATCAGTAAATTTCATGGCACTTCCAGCCCGTATCCAGACTTAAGAGGATTGAAACCAAGGTGTCACATCGCTTCAGGTTGAGACTCTTGGCTTCCAGCCCGTATCCAGACTTAAGAGGATTGAAACTTGGTGCCGGCTCTTTTCTCTCCACTCTGCTGGACTTCCAGCCCGTATCCAGACTTAAGAGGATTGAAACTGGAATCCCTATGGTAACTCCAAGTCCATTCGGCTTCCAGCCCGTATCCAGACTTAAGAGGATTGAAACGGTTTCGCACCTATAACATTGGGGGGTTCAAACTCCT
>CALMBD010000162.1 GCA_937861115.1 uncultured Bacteroidota bacterium
ACCGCTGAGGCTCAGGAAACGGGTGCTGCGCTCCATCAGCGCGCGCATTTCAGCCAGATGTTCCAGGTGTTGCTTTGTGTCGGACATAAAAGTACTTTGTGCCACAAAGTTATTTTCATTTTTTCAATCTGCAAGCCCGCTGGAAAAATTAATTTTGCCCCATGCCTGACAACAACCTGATATACGGACACCATCCCGTCGCCGAGGCGATCCGCGCCGGAAAGGGCGTGGAAAAAGTTTTTTTCCAGCAAGGGCTCCGGGGAGAAATGGAGAAAGAGTTCAGGCATCTGGCAAAAGAAAACGGTATTCCGCTCCAGGTTGTACCGCGCGAGAAACTCAATAAAATGGTGCGCGGCAACCACCAGGGTGTAGTGGCATATCTCTCCCTGATCGAATTCCAGTCGGTGGAGGATGTTGTACCTTATATATTTGAACAGGGTGCGACACCCCTTTTCGTCCTGCTCGATCGCATTACCGACGTGCGCAATTTCGGCGCTATTTGCCGCTCTGCCGAATGTGCCGGCGCCCATGCCGTCGTGATCCCACAATCTGGCTCGGCGCCGGCCAATGAGGAAGCGATGAAGGCCTCTGCCGGAGCCCTGGCACGCGTACGCATTTGCCGGGTGCGGAGCCTGTTCAGTACGGTGGAATTTCTTCAGGAATCGGGTGTGCAGGTCGTAGCGACAGCGCTCTCCGGGCGTTCCGTGCCGCTTTTCGAGGCCGACCTGACCCTTCCCACGGCAATTCTCATGGGCGCTGAAGGGGAAGGGGTACACCCCAAATTGTTGAAAATGGCCGATACGGTGGTAAAAATACCCCAGGCAACCGATTTCGACTCTTTTAACGTCAGTGTCGCAGCCGGCATCGTTTTGTACGAAACGATGCGGCAACGCCTTTTATGACGAAGCAATTCACCGACCAACTCAACAGAACGATAACGCTCCGGGAATGGCCTCCGAAGCGCATTATCTCGCTGGTGCCGTCACAAACCGAGCTGTTGCACGAGTTGGGACTGCAAGCGGAAGTCGTCGGAATCACCAAGTTCTGCGTACATCCGGAGACGTGGTTTCGAGGCAAAACCCGTATCGGAGGCACTAAAACGGTGAATTTTGAAAAAATAAAGGCACTGCAACCCGATCTCATCATCGGCAACAAGGAGGAAAATGAAAAAAACCAAATAGAACTGCTTGCCGGGCAATACCCCGTTTGGATGAGCGACGTCGGCAATCTCGATCAAGCGCTCGACATAATCAGTCGTGTTGGCGAACTGACAGACAGGCCGGACAAGGCGCAAACACTCTGTAACACCATAAAAACCCGCTTCGCGGCCTACCATCCACCGTCCACCGTCTACCGTCCACCGTCCACCGCCTATATAATATGGCGCAAGCCGTTCATGGCGGCCGGTGGCGACACCTTTATCAACAGCATGTTGAACCAGGCAGGATTTGAAAATGTTTTCGCTGATAAAAACAGGTACCCGGAAATCACTCCCGACGAATTATCCCGTGCCGACCCGGAATTTATCCTGCTTTCGTCCGAGCCCTATCCATTCCGGGAAAAACACCTGGAACAGTTCCGGGAAATATGCCCCCGGGCACAGGTAGTCCTGGTCGACGGAGAGATGTTTTCCTGGTATGGCAGCAGGTTGTTGCATGCCCCCGGGTATTTCCATCAGCTCCGCCAATCCCTTCGCTTGGCATGATTTTAACAAAATTGCTTCGACTTAATTCCAACATTTTTCCAGTTTTAAACTTTACTTTGACCGCACATTCGCGCTTTCGATCACCCGCCATTTCAGACAAATAACACAATATATGAAACACATTACACAAGTATTATTACTGCTCCTGCTCGGTTGCCAGACCGTTTTGGGACAATCCACTGCCGGCCGAAGCGACGCTGACACACCCGAGCGCCGTCCCTCCGAGATACTGATCCAGATCAGCGGCGAACTTTCCGTCTGGCGGGTAATCGATAATATTTCAGGCCAGCTCTCGGGATCGCAGCAGATCGAGGTCGCCCAGGTGGTCGCCCGCGACTGGGGCGTTTACCTGCTGCAATACCGGAACATCGCCGACGAGCGCCAACTGCTGGAACTGGTACGCCGCACGCCGGGCGTCCGTTTTGCCCAATGGAATTGCCGGGTACCCGACCGCAGCACAGAACCCAACGACCCCGAATGGTGGCGCCAGGCCGATATGAGCCTCATCGGCGCGCCGGAGGCATGGGACGTGTCGACAGGTGGTCTTACGCCACAGGGCGATACGATCGTAGTCGCTATCCTGGAAAAAGGCACCATGCTCAGTCACCCTGATCTCGCACCCAACCGCTGGCACAACTGGGCTGAAATCCCCGACAACGGCATCGACGACGACAACAATGGTTATGTAGACGATTTCGGCGGCTGGGATGCCCGCAACGACGGCGACAACCCCGGCGCAAACAACCACGGCACCGCTGTGACCGGTATTGTCGGCGCAAGAGGCAACAACTCGACAGGTGTTACGGGCGTCAACTGGCACGTTCAACTGCTCAATATCTCCAACGCCGAGTTCGAATCGGAGATCGTCGCGGCCTACTACTATGTCGGCAACATGCGCAAACTGTACAATACGACCAACGGCGCCAAAGGCGCATTTGTCGTGGCGACCAACGCCTCCTTCGGCCTCGACCGCGAACCGGCGGAAGACCACCCCCTGTGGTGCGCCACCTACGATTCGCTCGGGAAAGCAGGCATCATCGGAGTGGGCGCCACCACCAATGCCAATACCGATGTGGACGCCGAAGGCGATATGCCCACCTCCTGCACCAGCGAATTCCTGATCACGGTGAACAACACCAACCAGTTCGGCAGCAAGATGCCGTCGACGGGATTCGGAAAAAAATCGATCGACCTCGGCGCTCCCGGCAACGATACTTATACCACTTCCGGAACGACAACGCCCGATTACGCCACACTCGGCGGCACTTCATCCGCCACCCCCCACGTCACGGGGGCCGTGGGGTTGTTGTACAGCATGCAGTGCGACAAACTGACCAGCGACGCCCTGACAGACCCTGTCAGTTGCGCCCGCAGGGTGCGCGATGTTATCCTCGACAACGTGGAGCCCGAGCCTACGCTCGACGGGATCACCACCACCGGCGGGTACTTGCAGATCGCCAATGCCGTGGATGCCGTGCGCTCGCTATGCAATGGACAGGTAGGGCCACTGCGCATTCTGGAGATCAGGACCTCCGCCGACAGAAACCAGTACGACATCTACTATCAGACCCCGAATTTCGAACCATATTCGTTCAGGGTGTTCAATATGCTGGGACAATTGATGCATGAAGAGACGCTGCGGCCCCAGCAATTTGGCATCAATCACCTCAACTACGACGCCAGCGACCTGCCCCGCGGCGTCTATGTGATCAGTCTGAGCAGGGGAAATGCCAAAATATCCAGAAAATTTCCAAAAATTTAAAACCGTATTTGGTTTTTTGGGCTGCCGGATTCTATCTTTGCACCCCGAAACCGGAAACGGTATGGCTCCGTAGCTTAATGGATAGAGCATCTGACTACGGATCAGAAGGTTAGAGGTTCGAGTCCTCTCGGAGTCACGCAAATTAAAAAGTGTTTGAGTTCGGGTTTTCCCGCACTCATTTTTTGAAATTCAGTCAACTAGAACACTTAAATTCAAATTCATGTCTAAAGTATGTGACCTGACGGGGAAAAGGCCCATTAGCGGCAACCACGTCTCACACTCCAACCGCAAAACAAAGCGCCGTTTTTACCCCAACCTTCAGACGAAGAAGTTTTACATGCCTGAAACGGGTGAGTGGGTAACCTTGAAAGTATCGGCCTCCGCTATTCGCACCATCTCCAAACTGGGTTTGTACCAGTACATCAAAAAACTGGAGAAAAAAGGCGAGATCATCTATCACGGCACAACTCCGGGCTGTTAAGCCTGGTTCAATTCAAATCAGACCATTCAGCTTCGCATCTTTTGATCGGAGATCGGATAAATAACATCAACAATGGCAAAGAAAAGCAAAGGCAATCGCATCCAGGTCATACTGGAATGTACCGAGCATAAAACCAGCGGCCTCGCAGGCACTTCGCGTTATGTAACGCAGAAAAACCGCAAGAACACGCCGGATCGCATGGAGTTGAAAAAATACAACCCCATCATGCGCAAGTACACGGTTCACCGTGAAATCAAGTAACCCTCTCCCGGGTAGATCATTCATTCATTCATTTTTTCACTCTTCGAGGGATTATGGCAAAGAAAATTTCTAAAAACGCCCGTGTTGCCCAGCGTGCTGCAAGCGCAGGCTCCGGCAAAGACCACGTAAAAGTGGTAAAAGCCGTGAAAGACCCCGTAACTGGGAAATATACTTACAAGCAAATGATCGTTCACAAAGACAAAGTGAAAGACTTCTTTGCCGATGTGAAGTAACCTCCTTTTCCAAGGATGTTTATGACGACAGGGGTGCTGCATACGCAGTGCCCCTGTCGTTTTTTGTGTCGGAACATATCTCCGGCTTATTTTGCACACCAGATCTTCCCGGAAAAGACTTCGTCGCCTGTGCTAATGCGGTACAGGAACAAGCCGCTTCCAGGCAGATCGGCAGATGGAAGGGGCAGCGACAGGAACCCGGCATCAGCGGCCATCGTTTCAGCATATACGTTTTTTCCCGAAAGGTCGAACACCTCCAGAACTACCGTTGAAGCGCCGGATAGTTGCAGTCCGAATTCCGTCTTTGTAGAAAAGGGGTTGGGCGCCGGGGGAAAAAACCGCGCAGAAGCCCCCGTCACCGCGTTAAAACGAAACGCCATATTTCGCGCTGATACGACACCCCCGGGCAAAACTTCAAACGCCGCGCCGGCCAGTTCGGCCTGCGCTTGCGACAATATTTCCGAAAGCCTGGCTGAGCGCAATATTTTGACCTTCATGCTAAACAGCGGCGTTTTGCCAAACGATTGCGGCGTTTGCGCATCGAACCACAACGCCCGCAGCAATCCCCCGCCGTCCAGATGATAGTTTTCTGCCGGCACCCCGTCCAGACCGGTTATCTCGGCAAAATACGGGTCGACGCGGAGGGCTATCTGCCAGCCGTTCAGGTCAAGTGTCCCGTCCGGAAAAAAGGGAATCAGCACCTCCGAGCCGGCGTCCAGCAATATGTCGTCTAAAGCCACCGTCAGCGCTGACCGGTCGTCGGCATCGCCGGAAAAATGGGCCGAAAGATTGGTATCACCCATTTTCACACCCACAAAGTCAAGTCCCGGAATAAGGGTATCGACAGCCAGGCCCGGCAAGTTGATCAGGTATGTATCCCGCACGGCACTCATGAAATTGGCCGGATTGGCCAAGGGTCGCACAAAACGCCAGGAAGGCGCCTTGGGAAAGGTGTCGTATATCCCGAGAATAAGTTTCCGGGTCTCCACAATATCAAAAGTGGTTACGCTTCCGCTGAGGTTGACGTCGGCTGCGATCCACTGATACAGCGACTGGAAGGGTTGTACATTGAGGATATGCAGGCTGGTCTGCAGCAGATCGAAAGTGGATACCCCGTTCAGCGGATTGTCGTCGCGCCTGGCGCGAACCACCACCTGGTAATCATTATCGAGCGGCAGCGTACTGAATACCGCGTTAAAGCAGGAGTCCTGCTCCGTTTGCTCCAGCGGCAAGGTGTACGGCGCTCCCTGGGCCGGCACTGCAGCAAGATCGGCGCGGAGGATAAAACTGTCCAGCCGGGTATTGGCGCCGGTGCGGGCGCAGCCTTGTAATGCTACGTCGGAGCCTATACCGCAAACACAGACGCTGCCGTTGTCATTGTCCTGAACGGTAATGACGCTGTTGCACTGGTTGACGAGGCCATCCCCGTCTTTCACCCATATCTCTACGTTATGTTCGCCGATGTCACAGGAATCAAACGAGACCGTGGTTTCCGTCGGGAATCCCGAGCCATTACCCGATTCCCGCATACCAAACTCCAGTTCGTTAACCGGCGTACAGTTGTCGGAGACATTTAAAATAAAATCCCCGGCCGTAATATCCGTCGTGCAATTGATCTCCAGGTTTTGCGACAAACCGCTGATGCACAAGAGGGCAGGCGGTGTACAATCCTGAATGGTAAAAAGGTACGTGCACTGGGCAAGGTTACCGCAGTTGTCCGTGGCCCTCCAGGTGATTTTATGGGTACCGAAAGGGAATGGCCCCGTTACGGTATCTGCACTGGACTGTATATCCAGTCCGCCGTTGTTGAACAGGTCAATTCTGTAGGAATAGCCCACAAACTGGCTGGAAAAACAGGAAGTGACGGCCGTTTCAAACATCAGCACGTCACCTTCGTCGCAGGAATTCTGATTGAGGCAAAAGGTTTTGTCCGAACAGGCGCTGATCCAGGTGATCGCCTGTCCGTGCACCTGATGGCAAAACAGAGTGAAAACGAGTAATAGTAACCGATTCATGGAATACATTTTGGATGGAAACTGTCATGTAAACGACAGTACATACTACAAAAATGATTCCTAAATGTCGTTTCGTGCTCATTTTACCTGCAACAACCCGGTACCGACGGCTTCAGCCGTTGACCTGCAACCCGGTACCGACGGCTTTAGCCGTTGACCCACACCCCGGTACCGACGGCTTCAGCCGTTGACCTGCACCCCGGTACCGACGGCTTCAGCCGTTGACCTGCAACCCGGTACCGACGGCTTTAGCCGTTGACCCATAGATATTTCTTAATCAGCGTTTTAAGTTTGCAGAAATTAATGAAATCGATGGTGTTGCGCCGGCTAAAGCCGGCGGTACCCATGTACCCATGTACCCGTGTACCCGTGTACCCGTGTACCCATGTACCCGTGTACCCATGTCCTTGTACCGGTCGCTTAGCCGCCGCGCGGGTAGTTGGCTTCGTCTTCATCAACGGAGTCAGGCGGCGCCGTGGTCACGACTTTGTAGAAAAAGTATCCGGTGATGGAAAGCACCGTACCAAGGGCTACAATCATCATCATAAGCGCTGAAGTATTCATATTCGCTGTGTTATGATTAAAAAATGAACGACGGCGGATGGGGCGAACCCGATCCGCCGTCGTGGATAAATATGGTGTTACGTCGAGCGCAGGGCGCGACCATCGCGTTCGCGCAACTGTTGTGCGCGATACACCATTGCCCCGATAGCAGCAAAAACCAGCACCAGCAGGAGCCGCGAGCCGTTTACGAACAACAATTTTTCTTCCAGCAAGGCCAGTTGCATCGGATCGGTAGTTGTTGCAATCTGGGCATGCAGGGCCTTGTTATTGATCTGATCTATAATACCGCCTTCGCTGAGCAGACTGCCCAGAAATACGCTGATCAGGATTACCGGCGTCACGTATTTGATGATGTACTTGAATACCACGGGCACCTTCATATCGGCGTTCCGGTTGATCTCGGCCCACCCATTGTCCATGCCGAATACCCAGGCGAACAGAATAATCTCAAACATCGCAAAAACAACCAGCGAAACGGTGCCTGCCCAATAGTCGTACTCGTCGAATACGCCGTAATTGAAGAAAAACACTGTTGGTGCGCCAAGGATAAGCACCGTGGCCCCAAAAGCCCAGGCCGAACGCTCCCGACTCCAGCCAAACTCGTCGCGCAGGAAGCCCATAATAGGGGTCCCCATTGCCAGGGAAGAGGTGATACCGGCAAAAAACAGCAGTCCGAACCAGGCAATGCCGGCGATAGCGGCAAAAACAGGTCCCCATTGCTGGAAAAGATAAGGCATGGTGCGGAAACCAAGGCCCAGGCCGCCGGTTTGCGTCAGTTCCACAACTTTTTCAATACCGAGATAACCCACCGAGATGGGGATCAGTACGGCAGCGCCGAGACATACTTCGACAAATTCGTTCATCCAGCCGGCACTCATGGCGTTCAGGGCCACGTCGTCGCGCGAGCGCAGGTATGAGGCATAACACTGTATACTTCCCATACCTACCGAAAGGGTAAAGAATATCTGCCCTGCAGCAGCAAGCCAGACTTTAAAACTCCATATACTGCTGAAATTGGGCGTCCACAGAAAATTCAGGCCTTCTGTGCCGTTAAAAATTGCGCCCGATTCGCCGGCTGTCAGCGTAACGCCGCGAATAGCCAGAAAAACGCCGAAAAAGATAAGCAGCGGCATCCCGACCTTGGCGGCAATCTCCACACCGCCACTCAGGCCACGCGACAGAATCCAGGTATTCAGCAACAGACAGATAACCCAGAATACGATGGGTTCATTGGTACCCAGACTCACATAGTCGGTAAACATCTGGCTGACCGCTTCTGTGCCTTGTCCGTTGAATGCGCCCGATATAGAGCGCCACACATAAGCCAGGGTCCAACTTTCCAGATAGCAGTAATACGCTGCCACGGCGAGGTTGGTGAATATGCCGAATATACCGACGTATTTCCACCATTTTACCTTCCTGCCACTCATACTGTCGAGTATAAAAGGGGTGGAGTGGTCGCCACGCATTCCGCCATACCGCCCCATGCTCCATTCCACGAACAGCAGCGGAATACCCATCAGCAGAAAGCATACGAGGTAGGGAATAATAAAGGTACCGCCACCGTTCTGAATGGCCTGTACGGGGAAGCGGAGGAAGTTGCCCAACCCGACCGCGTTACCGGCCATGGCCAGTACGAGGCCAACGCGTGAACCCCAGGATTCTTTACTCATACTAAGTCCGTTTTGTTGTATGATGTTTTTAAAATCATTGTCAGGTGCCGCGACAATTCATTCAGTCGCGGTACTTACCGGCGGGCAAGATAGAGAAAATGTTCATTTTCCTGCTTTTCTGCGTTTCGACGGTTTTTATGAGGTGTTTTGGGGAAACCGGTACCAGGTTTTATCCTGTTTCCGGGAAGGGAGGTGATTAACCGCCGCGCGGGTAGTTGGCTTCGTCTTCGTCGACGCTGTCCGGCGGCGCAATAGTGAGTACGCGCCAGAAATAGTACCCGGTGACACCGATGATCAGCAGGTTGGAGAAAAACATCATAACAAATGCTGGAGTGGACATAAAGAATAGGATTGTTAGTGAATAACTGTGATTTCCAGACCCAATCCAGACCCTGTTTTGGGCGGTCAAAAATAAACAATTACCTATGTGGTGCAAGATATTTTTTCAGGAGGCATACGGTGGATAACCCTCAGGTGGTTTCGCCGTAATTTCCCGCCAACTTTGCAGCAGTCAAGGTTCGCTTTATGGCCACACCATCTGTATTTATCAGCCGGGATATTTCCACTACCTCCCCTTTCGCCGCCCGGCTGCAGGAAGCGGGTTGGCAGGTGGAAGGACATTCTTTGATCCGCCTTTCTCCTCTCCCGTTCAGAGCGATACCGGCTGCGGATTTTATCTTTTTTACCAGCCGGAACGCCGTTCGGTTTTTCTTTGACAACGCCCCGAAAAGGCCGGACGGCAATATGGATATCCTGCCATATACCCGCTGGGCAGCAATCGGCCCCGCCACAGCGAAGGCGCTTTCGCCTTTTGTCGGAACAGTCGACTTTACCGGTACAGGAGATCCGGCGACAACTGCTGCGGCATTCCGGATCAATTATGGGCAGCAGGAACGAAAAACCATCCTGTTCCCCGCTGCGCGGCATATCCGGCAGAGCCTTATCGCCTTGCTGTCCGATGATTTTACGTGTGTTCACCTGGAAATTTACGACAACAGACCCGTCACCGACCCGCCTTTTTCCGCAGCGGACGTACTGGTTTTTACAAGCCCCATGAATGCCCGGGCCTATTTTTCCCGGCACACCCTGCTGCAAAACCAACGCGTCGTCGCCATTGGCCGAAGCACTGAAGCAACCCTGACTGAACTCGGCTTGCCCGAAATTCATACTGCGGCGGAGCCTACCGAATCAGGACTGGCAGAAGCGGTGCTGGGTTTGCAGCCGTAATGTTTACTTTTGCGCCACGATCAGATAAAAGCATCATTTTCATGGCGAAAAAACCGAAACCCGGCAAAGGTCCGCAACGGCCACAACCGCGCCCGCAGGAACAGAAGGCGCGGCCGGCATCTTCCACGACGGAAAAAACAGCAGCATCGGGCTGGATCAACTTTGCACTCGCAGTGCTGGCCATCACGGCCATTTGCTATATGCCCTCGATCAGCAATGGTTTGGTAAACTGGGACGATGACCCCAATATTACGGAAAACCCCAATCTGCAGCGCATCAATGAGGACGGGCTGTTCAGGGCTATCCCCGATATTTTCGACATCGACAAGGGCGCCGTCATCGGCAACTACAACCCCCTGCCGATCCTCACTTTCGCGATCGAGAAGAAACTGGCAGGCGGTTTTGGCGACAAACACACCAAACTGATCCACATCACCAACCTATTGCTGCACCTGCTCACGGTGTTTTTTGTCATGAAACTGCTGGCGGGCATGGGTGTCGGGAACTGGGGCATCTTTGCCGGCGGACTGTTATTTGGCATCCATCCCATGCGGGTGGAGTCGGTGGCATGGGCCACCGAGCGCAAAGACGTGCTCTTCGCCGTGTTCTTTTTCGCCGCGCTGGTGTATTATATCAAGTGGCTGAAACAGGCCGAACGCGGTGAAAACCGCACCGGCACGTATGTCATGATGATTTTTCTGGCCCTGCTGTCGTGTTTTTCCAAAGTTCAGGCCGTGACGCTGCCGCTTTCCATGCTGGTGATCGACTACTGGTACCGCAGGCCCATCAATTTCAAACTTATCCTCGAAAAAACGCCGTTCTGGGCGCTTTCGCTGGCTTTTGGCCTGATCAACCTGTACACGCTTAAACAGCAAGGCTCTACCGAAGACGAGCTCACAAACTTCAACTTGCTCGACAGGCTGTGTATCGGCGCCTATTCCTTCTGCGTGTACCTGTACAAGGTAGTCGTGCCCTATCCCATGTCGCCGCTGTATCCATACCCCAAACCCCTGCCCCCTGAGGTGTATGCCGCGCCCTTGTTGTTTGTCGCCATTTGTGCTGCGGTCTGGTGGCTCTGGAAGAACGACAAGCGCATCTGGGTATTCGGGGTATTGTTCTTCTTTTTCAACGTGATGTTTCTGCTTCAGGTACTGGGCGCCGGTCAGGGCTTTAAGGCCGATCGTTTTACCTACGTACCGTATTTCGGATTTTTTGCCATTGCCGCCTGGTATTTTGACCGGTACTATCAAAAAGGCCTGAGCCGCGGCCTCGCGATAGGATTTTTCGCCGCATTTGCCCTGCTGACGTACAAGCAGATCGGGGTATGGAAAAACGGAGAGACGCTCTGGACGCACGTCATCAAGTTTGAAGGCGTCAGCAACTCCCTGCCCTACTGGAACCGCGGCCAGTTCTACCGCTCGCAGGGCAACTATGATAAAGCCCTGCAGGATTATTCCCAGGCCGTGAAGATCAATCCGCAGAACCCGGAACTGTTCAACAGCCGTGGGAAAACGTATTTCGATATGGCCATGTCGGGCAAATTCCCCAATCAGGAAAGGGACCTGGTGCAGAAAGCCATCAAGGACTATACCGACGCCGTCAATATTCCGACGATTAAGCCAAAATCGAAAGCGGAAGTACTCATCAACCGGGGGGCGGCCAACGGCTCACAACAGAATTTTCAGCAATCCATACAGGATCTCACAGAAGGCATAAAACTCGATCCAAGCAACGAAAACGGCTATTTCAACCGTTCGATAGCCTACTATACCATGGGGAGGATCGACGATGCGCTGGCCGACTACAACGAATACCTGAAATACCAGCCCAACAATGCCAATGTGTGGTATGAGAGCGGGATGATCCTTCGGTCGAAAAAGCAAAATCCGGAAGCGATCGAGCGTTTGACACGCGCCATTCAACTCGACCCGGGCATGGGTGTGGCCTATCTGGAACGTGCAAGGGCCCATTACCAGTCGGGTAATAAAGCAGTTGCGCAGCAAGACTATCAGCGTGCTGCGCAACTGGGGGTTCAAATGACGGAATTCGACCGGAAACTAATGAGCGGGCAGTAATCCTTATTTGAGGATAAAGTTGAAGTCGATCCACCCGCACTGTGTATCGGCGCCGGGAGAGGATTCAAATTTCCACTGAAATGCCGCGGTGGTGGCTGCTGCGCGCAACTGACCGTCGGTGGTCGTTGAACCGCTTTGGGTCGGGTCGGCGCTGATCACCTTGCCGTCGCCGTTTACGCAGACTTTGATGCGAACGGTGCCCTGCGTCTGTGAATCATCCTGTGCTGCAACTTTTCTGACCACTTTGCGGCCACCCAGGCCGCCGCCTACGGAGCCGCCTGCGCCGGTGCCGTCGCCGCCACCCGTGCCGCCGCCCGTTCCGGGACTTTTGCCAAAGGGGTTGTCGCCGGTACCGGTCGGAATACCCTGGTTGCCGGGTTTGCCGGTATTGCCTTGCCCGCTGCCGTTGCCGTTGCCGAAAGTGCTGCCGAACTTGCCTTTCTGGGCTTCACGCTCCTGCTTTTCCCTTTGCGCCTTGGCAGCCGCTTCCTGTCGAACGCGTTCCTGTTCTGCCGCGATCCTGCGCTGTTCTTCCTGTTGCTGGCGGATGCGGTCCTGCTCCTGCTGCTGTTTGCGCTTGGTTTCTTCCTGTGCTCTCTTGAGCGCCGCTACACTTGGGTCTTCCGTAGTAGAGATATTCGGAGCGCTGGGTTTGCTTTGCGTGGGAGGCGGTGTACTCGGGGGAACAGGTTTGGGCTGCGGTACCGGAACCTCCGCCACCTCTGTGCTGGTCGGGTCCTCCATTTGCTGGCCCTGCGGCGCGGGGTTGTTGCCCTGCCCGCGGTCGGGTTCGCCGGCTGCAGCATTGTCGCCGCCGCCGCCCAGTTCGATCAGAATGGGCGGAATGATCTCGTCTTCGGCAGCCGGTGCAGCGAAGCGATAAAAGATAAGCAACGCGAGGATCAGTGCGTGGAATATCAGACTCAGAATAACCGCTTTGGTACGATCCTCTTCGCGGTGAACTATGGCTTTCATAATCGAAGCAGATTTTGGTTGGGGATGATTTTTTTATCAAAAATACATAAAAATTAATTGCTTTCTTCCTTCGGGCTGGTTGCCAGGATGGTTTTAACCTTCAGGCGGTTGGCAATATCGAGTACGAACACCACATCTTCGATCGGAACACCCTGCTCGGCAGCGATGGTAACCGTCACATCTTTGGGATCTTTTTTCTCCAGAGATATTTTCCCGCGCAGCGCAGCCTCGAGACTGGGGCCGGAAATGCGGTCTTTACCGACAAAATACTGTCCCAGTTTGTTGATGGAGACAGACAATGCCGTGGAGGCCATCGGTGAAGACGAACTGCTCGACGGCAACTGGAGGTTGAGCGAATTGGTGGTGACGAAGTTGGAGGTCAGCATGAAAAACATCAGCAACAAAAAGATGACGTCGATCATGGCCGCCAGGCTAAACTCCGGCTTTACGTGCATTCTTCGTTTTAGTCCCATGTATCGTTACATTGGTTGAAGGTTTGGAAAAATCTAGCGCGACGGCTCCTGCAACAGATCCATGAACTGCATGGCGGTGTTCTCCATTTTGAAGATCACCTCGTCGAGTTTGTTTACCAGGAGGTTGTAGCCTGCCATGGCAATAATGGAAACAAACAAACCGGATGCCGTGGCTGTAAGGGCGTGGTAAATACCCGTTGACAGCGTTTGCGCCGTTATAGTTCCTTTCTCGTTGGCCATATCCTGGAACGAGATGATCAGACCGATAACCGTACCCAACAGACCGATCATCGGTGCGATACCGGAAATGGAGGCCAGGGTCGACAGGTTTTTTTCCATTTTCAGCAGTTCGAGGTTGCCGACGTTCTCGATAGACTTGTTGATGTCGTCAAGTGGTTTTCCGATACGGTCGAGACCTTTTTCCACCATGCGGGCCATCGGTGCATCCACACTCTGGCAGAGCGCTTTGGCAGCCTGCAGGTTGCCGTTTTCGACACTCGCCCGTATGCTGTTCATAAAGTTCTGGTCCACTTGCCCGGCCCTGCTCAGCGTGGAGTAACGCTCTACAATAATGTAAACCGCTACAATGGAAAGTATAAACAGGACAGTCATTACAACCAAACCCGATGTGCTGCTACCCATAATGATATCAAACAGGCTCTTGGATTCTATAGCGGTCGTACTCTCCTTCTCTGCCACCATCTGGAGAAAAAAGAAAGAAGTCAAAAAGGCGTTAAGTGTCATAAAAGAGATGCTGTTAGTTGGTGAAACCGATTGTTTTCTTTTTGTGAGTAAGCGAACGCCAAAAGTAGCGCATTTTGTATTCGACCAAATTATTTCCTTAACATTTTTCAGAATTTCAGCCCTGATTTGGCGGGGACAAGACAATTGTCGGGTGTTGAAAATGAAAGTGTTACAAATTGCGTTCATTTGAAGAGTTCTTTACAAGCCTTCTGAAATAATCAGTTTTAAAATTATGTGAAAATGCCGCCCATCACCAATGTACCTTTGCCAAACAATTTAATATGTTGATGAAAACCGATATTTTCCTGCTCATTCCACTCCTGATGTTGGCCGGTTGTGGCGGCGAAACCCCCAAAAGCGACGGATCGCCCCCTGCGAGCCAGTCGGCGCCTGCACCCGCCAATGCCGACGATCGCCCGCCCGTATATCTGGAAGGTCTGTACGCCACTTCCAGCAACCCGCGAAAAGAAGTGTACGACCTTTTTGATAATGACCCCGCAACCGGGTGGCAAACGAAATACGGCGCCGGCCCCGACGAGGGTATTATGCTGTATTTTACCAACGCCCTGCCCCTGCAGAGCGTCCGGATCATCGCCGAGGAAGAGAATTATCACGGCGGCGACGACTTCGTTCAGGTTTATGTAAACGGGACGCCCGGCGCAAGCGGAAAACCCGGGGAAAACATCCCGCTCGGCGAAAAGCCGGTAAAGGCCCTGTACCTCCGATTCGTGAAAACGGGCCTCGAAAAGACGGTCAGCCGCAGTAAAGACGGCGCAGAAATACAACTGAAGAGTTTCCCGGCCGATGCCTTTATCGGCATCAAGGAACTGACCGTATTCAACGACAAGGGCAAGCCGGTGCGGCTGGTCGCTCCCGACCGTATCCGGGGCACACTAACCACTTCCTCCACACTCGAGCCGGAACAGGCTTACAGCCCGGCCAACCTTTTTGATGCACGCAAGGAGTTCGTGTGGGTGGAAGGCAATAAAAACACCGCTGGTGAAGGCGAGTCGATCACTTTCGAGTTTGCCAAAGATGTCAACATCAGCGCCATTCAGGTCTGGAACGGCTATCAACGCTCCGACGAACATTTCAGCGCCAACGCACGCCTGCGCGACTTCTCCTTCGGCGCCGGCGACAACGCGCCGACGTACACCCTGCGCGACACCAAAGCGGGGCAGAAAATTGCGCTTTCCACACCCGCTCAAGGGCGCAAGTTTGTACTGAAGATCAAAAGCGTCTATCCCGGAAGGAAATACAAAGACATGGCAATCAGTGACATACTGTTTTTTGACGGCGAAAAGCCTTTCGTGCTTACATCCGAATTGCCTGAGTTGTATACCCGGGAACTGCGCCGGAAACTGGAAACCTCCCCCCTCGATCAACTGCTGGATCACCGCGTCAGCAATCTCGTGAACGAAGCGGATGTTCAGACCGAGCAATCGCTCATTCTGCGCTCCGACGGCACGTTTGTGTTGTACAGCGCAGATATTATGCCCGACGATACGGAAAGCCAGACCCTCGCCGACGGCAACTGGGAACTGATCCGGTCGGACCCCGCCACTGCCATCCTCAAGGTATTTGGCCGGTGGAACAATGTGTCCGATTTTATTGAACTCTATAAAGGCACCACAACCCAGGATGTTACCCGCATTTTCAGCGATGAACTGGTGATTGAGAACAATACGATCACAGGGAAGAAGTTGATCGGCACTTTCTACATCCGCTAGTACCCTTCAGGCAGTTGAAAAAACCAGATATTTTGATTGCCGGAGCATTGGGACTCGCCTGCTTCGCGGCCTCGGCGTTGATCCGGTACCACGCGCTTGCCCAAACGCCCTTTGCCAACGGCTGGGACAGTTACTACTATCTCGTTCAACTCAAGTCCCTGGAAGAAAGCGGCAGGATGCACTCCCCGGAAGCCTCCCTCATTTACCCCTTTCTGCGATGGTGTTACCGGTTCACCGGCGATTATGTGCTTGCCCTGAAAGCCGGCGCCGCGGTCCTGGCCGGGCTGTTTACCTGGGTGGTTTTTGCCGTACCGAAGGCGCCATTGCCCGGCAGACTTGCAGGTGCTGCATTTGCCCTGTTCAGCCCTACCCTTACCTATTTTGCTGCCCAGTACCCTAAAAACCTGCTGGGTCTGGTATTGCTCGCAGCCTTTATCGGCAGTCTTTCGAGGGTCGGCAAAGAGGGACAAAAGGGTTGGCAAAAGGATCTTATTTTTCCACTTACCTTATTGGTTATCAACTATTTTGGGCACAGGGCAACCTTTGCCCTGGGGTTGATCTGGCTCGTCTTGTGGTTCCTGTTCAGGTATAAGGACAATATTGGGAAGCAGGTGCTGAACCGGCGGTTTGCCGGAGCCCTTGTCGCAGGACTGGTGTTGATGGCCGCAGCCTCCCGGGTGTTTCCCGGCCTGTTTCATGTAGTTGACTTTGGAAGGCTGGAGCGTGCCTTTACCCCGGTACCGCAATTCGCACCCTGGTCTTTTGTGCGTTATTTTGGTATGGAGCGGATATCCGGCTGGTGGTTGATCGAAGTGGCCGTAGCGACGGGTTGCTGGCTGTTTGGCCTGTGGCGCTTCTTTCGAAAGAACGGGCAGGCCATGACCGTGCTTGGGGTCGTGCTGCTTTTTCCTTTCCTGGAATGGTCCTTTACCGGTATTTCGTGGCGCTTTTTTCTGGTTTTTGTATTGTTTACACCACTTTGGGTAATTGACTGGTCATTTCTGAAATCAAGGATTAACGGCTTGGTTTTTGCTGCTTTTTTAACACTTGGTTCTTTTTTTTCCTGGCACAGTTACAACCCGCAATGGCACGACCCCGACTATTCGCTGATGACAAACGTGACTGCCGGCGCACAGCGTTTTTTATCTGTTAAATCTGCAGAATTGGTGATCGCGCACAACACGCTGGCCGAATATTTTACGTTTGCCACCGGTACCGACGCCATGCCCTGGCTCCCGGAATATCCGGTGGACAGTTCAAGGCTCTGGCGTATTGCGGCAGGTATTCCGGTACAAACCCTGCGCTATTATTCCGGTTCGGAAAAAGCCGTGCAAAACCTGGGTTTCGGTTACAGTTTGTTGCCCGAATATCGGTGGCAAATGGCGCTTCAACAGGCCGAAAAAGAGCAGGATTCGGATATTCTGGCCGAAATGCGCAGTTGGCGGAATCCGGGGCAAATCCGGCCCGGTTGGTTATTGTACAGAAAAAGAAAGTATTAGTTATTGCAAAACATGCTTATTCGACCGCTTTCTTTAAAAAACCCGCCGTTTCCTTGTCGGTTCTGAAATTCGACGTACCTTTGACACTATCTTTCGCACACATTAAAACAAGTCTTCCGTCCCATGATTTTTCCATTTGGTAAAAAGAGAGACAACAACGCTAACGACGAGCAAGACAACAAGAAAAACTCGCTCGACGAAATCGAGGCCGATCTCACTGTCCTGGACAAAGATGAGATGAACAAAGTTGAAGGTGGCAAAACGACGAGTTCAAACTCGTTTGGCAGCCTCAACGATCTGCGCGACAGCCTCGGCAGCACCATTCCCTTATAATCTTTTCCCCCATACTTCGGAAGCCTTCTGTCGCTACGGGCGGCAGAAGGCTTTTACATTTGCCGGATGGATCTTCATCAAATCTGGTCGTCGTTGCGGGAAGGCCTGCTCGCCACCACTCCCCTCGAATTCATCGCGGTCTTTTTCGGCATCGCAAGCGTCATTTATTCCCGGAAGGAAAACATTCTGGTCTATCCGACAGGTATCGTCAATACCACCATCTATATTTACCTCAGCATTGCCGGCGGCCTGTACGCAGAGGCAGGGGTCAACTTTTACTACACGGTCATGAGTGTCGTGGGCTGGGTATTGTGGGCTCAAAAAAGGGCCGGGGAAAATGTACTGCACATCACCCGGTCTTCCGCACGCGAATGGCTCGCCGCCTCCACCTTTTTCGGCGTCTGCTGGATTGCCCTGTGGTATGTACTCCAACGGTTCACCGACAGTACGGTTCCCATTGCCGACGGATTTGCCTCGGCGGCGGCCTATACGGGTATGTGGCTCATGGCCCGCAAAAAACTGGAAAACTGGATTTGGTGGATTGTTACCAATATCGCCTCCATTCCGCTGTATTTTATCAAGGGCTATGTGTTCACCAGTTTTCAGTACCTGGTTTTCCTGGTGCTGGCGATCATGGGGTATGTGGAATGGCGGAAGAAGTTGAAAGTTTGAAGGTTTTTTTCTGCGCCAATCTGCGGGAAACATCCCTCTCAGGACCAAAAAATCATCAGCACCAGCCACGCAAAGGGGATCATAAAAATAAAGGCATCGAAGCGGTCGAGCAGACCGCCATGGCCGGGCAGCAGGTTGCCGGAATCCTTGACGCCGACGCTGCGTTTAAGCATGCTTTCCACCAGGTCGCCGAGGGTGCCGAATACAGCAGCCACAACCCCGAGCGCCAGCCATTGGGGCGTGGAGAAATCAGGGAAAACAAAGGACAAGCACCAGGCCATCAGCACCGCACCGATGCCGCCGCCGATCGTGCCTTCCCAGGTCTTTTTGGGCGATATGCGCTCGAACAGTTTGGTCCTGCCAAGTTTTGAGCCTACAAAATAAGCAACCGTGTCATTGCTCCAGACCAGCAGCAACAGGCCGAATACGCGGTTGGGATGATAATAAGACGACCCGACGGTAGCAATAGAAAAAAGCAACGCGATGGGCAGGCCGATATAAAAAAGCCCTGCCAGGTAATACCCAATGTAAGCGAACGGCGATTTGCCAGCGAGAAAAAGTTCAACAATCGTCAGAAGCAGCGATGCAAAAATCACGAGGGCTACGGTAACGACCAACGCCTCTTCATGCGCATACCAGTAACCGGCGATCCTTTCCGCTTCCATATTATGGTCACACTCAACATACCATAAAATATACCTAAACGGCAAAAAAGGAATCAATCCTGTCACGACACCCATTATTCGCCTTGCCTTTTTAAACGATTCTCCGGCCGGAATCAAGAGGCCCATGAATTCCCACAGGCAACCCGCTGCAATCAGAAAAAAAAGGCAGAAACAGCATAAACTTCCGCCGTATACTCCGCCAATCATGGCAGCCCCGAAAAAGATAGCGGTTATGATTCGTTGTCGCATTGTTGCATTGTTGGTATTGTTACATTGTTGGTATTGCTACATTGTTACATTGTTGCATTGTTACATTGCTACATTGCTATTTTATTGATTTACAGGGCATTAAAAGGTGTTTTTTTTGTTTATTTCACAACGATTCACCGTTATCTGTTTAGATTTCCAAAAAAATTATCTGTGAATTGTTGTGGCATCTCTGGTGCATTTAAAATAGACGCATAAAAGAGGATGCCGAGGCAATATCAAACTGTTGAGTGAAAGGTTCCGCCTTTTAAGCAGCAATGTAACAATCCAACAATGAAACAATACAGCAATGTAACAATGCAGCAATCATCCGTCACTCCCCTTTGACCCTTTCCCACAATTCTGAAAACGACCGCTCGCTGGCCTCCATATTTTCCTTGCTGCGGTTGTTCTGTTTTATATCCCATTCTCCCTTTTCATTTTTGAACAGCAGGAAAGGAAAAACGTAGTTGTTTCCCCTGAGGGTGTCGCCCAGCAAGCCGAACCGCAGATCGTTGACTTGAAGCGTGTCGCCGTGGTAGGGTTTTACGCTGTAATATCCGTTCGAAAACCAGCGCAAAAAGGTGTAGGCGCGGTCATCTTCCGGGATATGGGAAAGCAACTGGTGGTTTTTGGGTATGACGGATATCTTGTTATACCCCGGTCGCCGGTCGTTGAAGCCGTACAAACCGAAATAATAGGCCGTGTCGCCTTCGGCCAGTCCGGTCCAGACGATGTTGTTGAAAATGGACGGATTGGTCTGGTAACGCTGGTAGGCGATACCTTTTTCCTGCATCGACCGCTCCAGCGCGCGATTGACCGTCACCTTGTGCCACATGGTATAGATCAGGATGTAACCGCAAAACCAGGCAAGACCCGCATAGTTCCACGTCGCCCGGAGCCTGTTGTTGCGGGCAATACGCGATGCCACAACGAGGCAGATCAGGAAAGGCACGGTGCAGACCGGATCAACGACCGACACCGTGCTCCACTGCACCCTGTAGTTGCTGAAAGGCTGCAACACCTGGGTGCCCCAATTTGTAAAGCAGTCGAGGATCGGGTGGGTAAAAATCGACCAGAAAAACAGCGCCACCCAGGTACTGTACGGCGCCTCCACCAGCGACAGGTCGCGTTGCCAGTAGTCGCGCCACAGTTTCCAAGCAAACCAGCCGCCCAGCAGAACAGTCGGAATCAGAATATACCAGTTCAGCCCTTCACCCAGCAAAACCGGAATAAAATTGATACCGGTCGCCGCACCCAGGTAAAACAGCAGCCACAACGACATGGCCCCTGCCTTGTACCCACGTTGCTTGTAAACATTGCCCCCGTAAAACCACTCCGTCAATTTGGCCAGTACCCAGGGCGCCAGGGCGGCGAACAAAAAGGAGTGCATGAACCCGCGGTGAAAAGCCGTCGCCCCGATCTCGTCTGTAAAAAAACTGGCAAACACATCCAAATCGGGTATCGTGCCGCCGACCGCTCCCCAGAGCATGGCCCGGTTGCCGAGTTTTTTTCCGGCTACCACTTCGCCGCAGGCGGCGCCGAGTACGATTTGAGTGAGAGAATCCATGTTTTAAGTGATAAG
>CALMBD010000163.1 GCA_937861115.1 uncultured Bacteroidota bacterium
ATAAACAGCAGGTATACCAATATGATTTCTGCATTATTCAGACTTTTCAATTAACTTCGCTGAATCTTATTTTTCACTAAACCACAGTTGTATGAAGCAAAAACTGACCATCACCCTGGTAGGGCTCCTTATGGGCGTTACCATGTGGGCCCAGCGAACCGTTACCGGCACCGTAACCGACGCTGCCAGCGGCGAGACCCTCGTCGGCGTCACGGTACGCATCAAAAACACGACGCGCGGCGCCTATTCCGACGCCAGCGGCAACTACAGCATAACCGGTGTGCCTGCCGATGCCACTGCGGTCGTTGCCAACCTGACCGGATATCAGACAAAGGAGCAAAACATCATCGGCGACCGCGCAGATATTGCCATGGAAAGCGGCGTCGAACTGAATGAGGTCTTCGTGATCGGCTCTCGAAATGCCACGCGGACCAAACTGGAGACGCCTGTTCCGGTTGACGTTATCCCCATCTCGGCCGTATCAAATGACGTGGGACAGGTAGACCTGAACCAAATATTGACCTATATCGCCCCGTCCTTCCAATCGGCCCGGCAAACCATTTCCGATGGCACCGACCACGTTGACCCGGCACAATTGCGCGGTCTTGGTCCCGACCAGGTGCTCGTGTTGATCAACGGCAAACGCAGGCACCAGTCGGCGCTGGTGAATGTAAACGGCACGGTGAACCGCGGCACTGTAGGTACCGACATGAGTGCAATTCCCGCCACGGCTGTCGACCGGATTGAAATCCTGCGCGACGGCGCCGCAGCACAGTACGGCTCCGATGCCATTGCAGGCGTAGTGAATATTGTGTTGAAAAAACGAACCGGTGTGCTAGGAGGAACCGTGAGCTACGGCTTCAACGCAACCAGTTACGACAAAAATTATGCGCTCTACAAGATCCAGGGCATTACAGATGATCCTTCCGTATCGGTCACCGACGGTCAGACGCTTCAGGCCGGTTTGAATTATGGCTTCAGGCTTGGCCGCAACGGCAGCCTCAACCTCACAGGAGAATATATCGACAGGTCCCGAACCAACAGGACGGGCACCTACACCGGACAGATTTTCCCAAGTGTGAACGGCGCGGTGAAAGACGATTCTATTCTTGCCGCGCGCAACCTGGACCGCAACGACTTCGATATGCGGATCGGCAATTCGGACATGACGGGAGGCGGCCTGTTCTACAACCTCGATCTCGGATTGAATGATACCTGGAACCTGTACGCTTTCGGTGGTTATAACCGGAAGAAGGGCAATGCTGCCGGGTTTTACCGGTACCCTTCGTCCGTATTGAGCAATGCCAAGGTATTTGCCGACGACATATTTGCCATTTATCCCAACGGTTTCCTGCCAGAGATCACCAGTGAACTGACCGATCTCAGTACCGCAGTCGGCGTCAGGGGCGCCGTGGGAGCCTGGAGCCTCGACATCAGCAATACCATCGGTCAGAATATGTTCGATTTCACGGTGGACAATTCCGTAAACTATACCCAGGCGGCTATTTCACCAAACAACCTGCAAACCAGTTTTAATGCGGGCGGACTGAAGTTTCTGCAGAACACCACCAATGTCGACCTCGCCCGGAAATTCGACGGTGTTTTACATGGCCTGAACGTAGCGTTTGGAGCAGAAAATCGTTTCGAACAATTCGGCATCACCGCCGGCGAGGAATCTTCCTGGAAAAATTACGACACCAATTCGGGCGCCGCCTCGGGCGCACAGGTATTTGCAGGTTTTTTACCCGAAAACGAAGGCAACAACAACCGCAACTCCATTGGCCTGTACGTGGATGTCGAGCAGGACTTTTCAGAAAAATGGATGGTCGGGGCAGCCGTTCGTTTTGAAAACTATTCCGATTTCGGCTCCACCCTCAATTACAAACTGGCGACGCGTTACAAAATTACCGACTTTCTTTCCATACGCGGTTCTGCCAGTACCGGCTTCCGGGCGCCATCCATGCAGCAGCGCTTCTATGCCAAGACCAATACGCTTTTTGTATCGCAGGGCGGCACCCTCGTACCTATCGAAAGCGGCACCTTTACCAACGAAAGCGTGCCCGCCCAGATACTCGGCATCCCCAAACTGAAGGAGGAAACGTCCATTAATTTCACGGCGGGCGTCACCACCCGACCGGCAAAGGGTCTCGAACTGACCGTTGACTATTTCCGCATCAACATCGACGACCGGATCATATTGACCAACAACTTTACGGATGGCGGCGATTCGATCCTGAAGGCGCAACTGGCGGCTGCCAACGCAGGGCAGGCCAACTTCTTCGCCAATGCCGTCGACACGCGCTCTCAGGGCGTGGAAGCCGTACTGTCGTATGGCCAAAAGTTCGGCGGGAAGCACGACCTCCGGCTCGTGCTGGCAGGCACCTGGATCGACAATTCCGTGGTAAAAAATGCCGACGGAACGGTAAAAATCCAGGCTTCGGATGTTTTGATCCGCACCGGCCAGGTCGGCCGCTATTTCAACCGGGAAGACCAGAGCCGCATTGAGGTCGCCAACCCGAAAAACAAGATCAGTTTTACCGCCAATTACAAGGTAGGCAAATTCAGCGCCATGGTCCGCGCGGTCAACTGGGGCGAGGTCACCTACCTCGATCCAACCATCGACCCCACGAAGCCCGACAATTTCCCGGTCAATGCCTTTACCCAGAGCAAGGAAACGCTGGATCAGGTGTTCGGCTCCGTGACGATTTTCGACGCTTCGGTCAGTTATAACCTGTTTAAAGGCGTAACGCTCACGGTAGGCGGGAATAATATTTTTGACACCTACCAGGATATCCACAAACACTCCGGCAACATGAGTTCGGGCCGTTTTGTGTATAGCCGCCGCGTCCAGCAATCCGGCTTTAACGGAGCGTACTGGTTCGGACGGTTGCGGTTTGAATTGAAATAGAGGTCTGGATAGTGCACAAACAGAGGGGTTTAGTGGAGAATGTCTCCGCTGAACCCCTTTATGATTGATTCGAAAACAGGAAGTTGTTCCCGGTCAGGCGCGCACCATCGCGGCCGGATGCCGTGCATCAGACAAAAGTAGTCTGCCACAATATCGCCCTGTTGTTCATAATTGAATGCCTCAAGCCCCCTACCCTGTTCCAGGACCCGGCGCAGGGCGGCAATACCGCCGTAATTGTATCCGGCTGTGGTACGCTGCGCCCACAGAGCCCTGGGGATATACACCGAACCGTCGCGCGCATATTGCCAGACGTGTACGAGTTCATGGATAAAATGCTGGTCGGATAGCGCTCCCCAGCAATTGATAAACCGAAAACCGACGTAGGCAAAATGGTACTGTTTGCAGCCGATATAGGAGCGTTCATCGACCCTGACTTTTTGATAATCAATCGATTCGCTAAAAACGGTACGCGCCAGGGCAATTTCCCTGGGCAAAAGCCGCCGGGTATTGGGCTTGAACAGACGGTTGAGCGCCATCAGGAGTTCAGGAACAAAAAAGAGGTCGGCAATCAGAAACCCGGCTTCCACAAGGCGCCACGGCATGGACATCGGGTAATGGCCAACCTTTGTCGCACTTCCCGCCCGGAAATGGCGCACGAGCCGCTGCCAGCGTATGCCTGTCATTTGAACTGTATCGCCTTGACCGGCGCAATCCTGGAAACCAGCAAGGAGGGCAGTATCAGGAACAGCAGGGTGACCACCAGCGTACCGGTGTTGATCCCGATAACCGCCAGCCAGTTGATCTTGACCGGCGCATAGGCCAGGTAATAATCGGCCTCCTTGAGTTTGATAAAATGGAACCTGTCCTGCAGAAAGCAAAAGCCCAGGCCGATCAGGTTGCCCCAGAACATGCCGGTCACGGTGATCACGGCTGCATAATAGAGGAATATTCTGCGAATACGCCGGTTCGATTCACCCAGTGCCTTCAGTACGCCGATCATTGTGGTGCGTTCAAGTACCAGTACCAGCAAGGCTGTGATCATATTGACGATCGCCACGGCCAGCATCAATCCGAGAATCACATACTCGTTTAAATCCTGCAATTCAAGCCATTCGAAGATGGCGGGGAATTTGGAGCGAATGCTCACACAAAGCAGTTCGGGCGGCAACACCTCCTGATAAATATAATCGTTGTACAGGTTGAGGTCGCGCAAGTCGTCGAGCCAAATCTCAAAACCCGCCACCTGCCCTTCCGTCCACCCGAGCAGGTTCTGGACTTCGCGCATATCGCCTATGGCAAACTTGCGGTCGTACTCCTCCAGTCCGGTCTTGTAAATCCCGCAAACCTGGAAACGCCGGCGCAGTTGTTCGCCCTCTTTGACGAAATAAACGATAAACTTGTCGCCCACACCTACCTGCAGGCGGTCTGCCGTCTGCCTGCTGATGATGATATCGCGCGACGGCGCCGAGTCAGACATCACAATAGGCTGTCCCTCAAGCAGGTAGGGCTTCAGGTTTCCCCAGTCGAAGTCCTTGCCGACCCCCTTCAACAGGATGCCCTCCATCGCCGTTTTGGTGCGGATAATGCCGGGTTTGTGCGCAAAGGCCTGTATATGCCGTATGCCGCCCCGCGATTGCGCAGTGATCTCGCGACCCGTTTCAAAACCCAGGATAGTTTCCGGTTCGGTGTAACTTATCCTCCGGACGGTATCCAGGGAAGGATAGAAATCCTGGTTTATATCGATGGGCGTCGGTTCAAATGAAAGAGAATATACCGTATCGGAAATATGGATATGCCCCCAAAACTCAAATATTTTCCGGCTGATCTCGCTCTTGAACCCCGCAATCAATGCCGTTGCTGCGATCATGACCGCCACACTGAGCGCCACTGCCACTACGGCAATGCGTATGATGATCCGGGAGAAGTTTTGCTTCCCGGAAAAGGCAATGCGGCGGGCAATGAAGAATGGCAGGTTCAAATGATGGACGATTTGCCCGCCGAAGGTTTACCGAAGGCGGGTGGACGGCGCTAAGGTAGAAAAAACGCTTTATTCCGCCTTGGGACCGAGGCGCCAGCCCAATTCGAGTACGCTGAGCAGAAAACGCTCGCCGGTGGCAAAAGGCAGGCGCGAAACCCTGGTCAGCGCAGGTTCAACGCGCCAGGTCAGGGAAAACCGAGAAGCGAGGGGCTGAAAAACAAATTCTGCCGGCAGCGTGAGGATAAAGGGTTGGGTTGATTTGTCAGTGAATTTCAGGGACCGCTTTTCACCAAAGAAAATGACCGACCCGTAATCAGACCTGGAAACAGGTGTCATGTATGCTCCCAAACCCAGGCCGAGTTGTACCCGACCGGACAACCGGTATCGGGGAACCACCAATGCTGATACGTTTAAATTGTTCGTTATGCCGGAAGCAAAGCCCAGGGACTGTCCGTTTTCGTCTACAAAAAAAACCGGCGGGGCATAGTACCTCGAACGGCCGAAATTGGCCTGGACCTTCAGATTCCATTTGTCGTTCAATACTTTACCCCAGGAAACACCCCCGCCAAAACCACCCAGTAAAACACCGCGGTCATCCTTGCTGGAATACCAAAGCATGGGATAATATCCTTTCCCGTCCGAGTTCAGGGGATAATATTCATTCAGGTGCAGGTGCACAGACCATTGCTGTGCCGGCAGGGCGCACAGGAAGGTCAGCATAAAAGCAAATGAAAGTGGAATAATGCGGTATTTCATGGTCAGTCGAGGTTTAATACTTTTTCCCGGTACGATACATTGCCGACAGTCACCTCTACATAATAAATGCCCGCAGTTCCGAGCGCGAGGCTTATCTGTTGCGCCGGTCCGAAATCATCAACCCGGATAATGAGGCTTCCTGCAGGATCGAACAAACTGCACGAGATGTCACCCGTTTGCTGGCCCGTAAACACCACGGAAACCTGGCCTCTGCAGGGGTTGGGGAATAGGGCAAAAGGATTTTCCTTTAAATCCGGCGCATCTTTGTTGCACGATACTGCCAGCAAGGCGAGCAATACTAAAACGGTTATTTTTTGGCGCATGTATCTGAATTTTCAGGCCAAAAATACACCAAGTCCACAATCCGGCACTTTTTATGTACAGACTAAAATATCCTTTCTGTACTTTTCTTGTGAATCAAAACCTAATTTTGCCGTCGCTCCCGGAAACTTTTTCCGGTAAAATTTTATTTGCCGGGAACCTGATTATTTGCCGAAAATTCTGAATTGATCATGACAGCATCGAACAAGTCGCAACACAGCACCGATAATTTTCTCGAAGAACTGCGCTGGCGCGGTCTCATCCACGATACCACGCCCGGACTGGACGAACACCTGAAAAGCGGAACCGTGCGCGGATATATCGGTTTTGACCCCACCGCACCGTCGCTGACCATCGGCAACTATGTGCAGATCATGCTGCTCAGTTTCCTGCAGCGCGCCGGGCACCAGCCTGTTGTGCTGATGGGCGGCGCCACAGGCCGCATCGGCGATCCCAGCGGAAAGGATGCGGAACGCGACCTCAAAAGTTTTGATGAATTGGACCGCAATACCGCCCGCCAGATAGAACAGGTAAAACAACTGCTCAATTTTGATCCGTCGGCGCCCAACCATGCCTTGCTGCTGAACAACCTTGTTTTTTACCAGGACATGAATGTGCTGGACTTCCTGCGCGACGTGGGCAAGTACCTGACTGTCAATTATATGATGTCCAAAGAGAGTGTCCAGCGCAGGCTGGAAACAGGCATCTCCTTTACTGAATTCAGTTACCAGTTGCTCCAGGGCTACGATTTTGTATTGCTTCACCGCCAGCACGGCATTACCCTTCAAATGGGCGGCTCCGATCAATTTGGCAACATCACGGCAGGTGTGGAACTGGGCCGCAAGATCGACGAAGCCAAACTCTTCGCCGTCACCACCCCGCTGTTGACCAAGGCCGACGGCACCAAATTCGGGAAAAGCACATCGGGTAATATCTGGCTGGATCCGAACCTGACCAGCCCTTACCGTTTTTACCAGTTCTGGCTCAATGCCGACGACCGCGACCTGCCCAAATTCCTCCGGTATTTCTCGTTCAAAAACCGGGCGGAGATTGAAGCGCTGGAAGCCGGCGGCGACCCGCAGCACATTAAACGCATTTTTGCGGAAGAGATCACGGTCCGGATTCACGGTCGTCAGGAGTTTGACACCGTATTGGCCGTCTCCCAGTTGCTGTTCGACCCCAAAGCCGACGCCGCTACCCTGCGCAGCCTCGACGCGCGCACCCTGGCACAGGTGGCCGAGGAGATACCAAGTCCGACGGTACCGGACGCCATCGTGCAAAACGGCGTGCACCTGCTCGATCTGCTGAGCGAGCATGCCCAAATTCTGCCCAGCCGCAGCGAAGCCAAAAAGGCGATACAGAACAACGCGATCTCCGTAAACAAACAGAAGGTAAGCGACCTGAACACCCTGATAACCGGCTCCGACCTGCTGCACGGCAAGTATATGATGGTTGAAAACGGTAAAAAGAACAAGTTCCTGATTCAGGTGGTATAAGGTAAAAAAAACTTACCGGCGAACCAACCTTTTCAAAGCAGACGGGTGTCTTTCCGGCAAACGACTCAATACTGCAAGGCAATACATTTACCTTTGGTATAACAGTCGGCTCCGGAGCAACAACTAACACAGTTCACACTCAACCCGTTTTGCTATGAAACTCAGATCACTTTTCCTTTTTACTTTGGCCGGCATAGGCCTGGCTGTCACCCTGCACAGTTGCCTGCGCGACGAATGCAGCTCCACCCGCACCTTTATCCGGTTCGATCCGGTGTATAAAACTGCGGCGGAATGCCGCGTCGGCATCAGCGTTCAGGCGCCGACGGAACTCCGCAATCCGGGCAAACTCTACCTGGCAGGTCAATACCTGTTCATCAATGAAAAAAATGAGGGTATCCACGTGATCGACAACGCCGATCCGACCAATCCCAGGCAGATCGCCTTCTGGAGCATCCCGGGCAACGTGGATATTGCCATCCGCGGACAATATCTGTACGCCGACCAGTACATCGACCTGCTGACCATCGATATCAGCGATTTGCAGAACCCGCAACTCGTGTGCCGTACAGAGGAGGCCTTCCAGTTGTTTGGGTTTGATCCGCAACTGGGGTACCTGGTTAACTATGAGCAGACAGAAGTGACCCAAACCATTGCCTGTGATGACAACCGCTGGAGCGGCCCCTTTTTCTTTGAAAACGGCGGCGTGTTTATTACAGCGGACGTCGCCACACCGAATTCCGGCAACAACAACTCCAACCCGCTCGCAGCAGCCGGTATCGGCGGTTCTTTTGCCCGATTCACTATCGTCGACCAGTACCTGTACACCATCGACAACAGCACGCTGCGCAGCTGGTCTGTCAGCGGCGGATGCGTTGCCGCTCTGGAAACCATACCCGTGGGCTGGAACATCGAAACCATTTTCCCCTGGAAAAACCGGTTGTTCATCGGTTCCCAAACGGGCGTATTCATTTTCAACAATTCCAACCCGGAACGGCCGGTCATGGAAACCCAGTTTTCGCACGCCAGCGGCTGCGACCCCGTTGTGTGCGACGAACACAACGCATACGTCACCATCCACGACGGCACCACCTGCAACGGCACCTTCAACCAGCTCGACGTGATCGGCATCGACAACCTGCCTTCTGCATCGCTGCTCAAAACCTATCCGATGACGCGCCCGATGGGTCTGTCGGTGACCAATGACTTTTTGTACCTCTGCGACAACGGATTGAAGATATTTGACAAAACCGATCCGCTGGACCTGAAGCAAAAGGCGCACATCAAGGGTATAAATACCTACGACGTGATCGCCCTGGGCAACAGCCAGTTGCTGGTCATCGGCGACGACGGTTTCTACCAGTTCGACGCGAGCAACCCGGAAAGCCCGAAAGAAATCAGCCGTATACCCGTTACAAAGTAAATTTATGAAAGCGCTCCACACCCTGTTCCTGCTTATGCTCCTTTTTGGCAGCATGCAGTCGTCTGCCCAGGAAACCCGGGAAAACTGCACGGATGTCGTTTACCTGCGCAACGGGTCGGTCTTCCGCGGCAAGATATCGGAATACAAAACCGGCGGCGAAATCGTTATGACCACCTGGAGCGGTGTGACGATGACCCTGCCCGAAGCCAATGTCAAACGCATCGTACAGCGGTGCAGCAGTCATAAATTGCAAAACAAGCCCTATGATTTTAAAGAACACGGCTTGTACAACGCAACACGGCTCGGGCTTTTGATCGGCAAAGACTACAGGAGCGAAAATGCCACGGGCTTTATGCTGTACCACAGCACCGGATGGATGTTCCGGCGATGGATTGGCGCAGGCGTCGGCGCAGGCGTCGAATCGTACCGTCCTGACGGACAGGACGCGGTGACCTATCCGGTGTTTGCCGAAATCAGGGGCTATTTCCAGGCAAAAAACATATCCCCGTTCTATGCACTGGGCGGCGGCTGGGGCTTTGCCGGCAATGGCAGCAGGGATATAAACGGCTATACCAACGACTGGAGCGGCGGCTGGATGGCAAAAGCGCAGGTGGGGTACCGGATCGGCAATAACTTCGTCATTTACACCGGTTTGAGTTTCCAAAAGAAAACCCGCGACTGGCGTAGCTCGTGGGGCGGAGAATGGGGCACCGACCGCATCCTGCACAAACGAATGGAACTGGGATTGGGAATTGTATTGTAGATTCAACCCGGTATTGCGTGTAATATCAAAACGATCAAATGGCCATTTTCGGAAATAAAAAATATACGGAACAAGAGCTCGTGGATGGATGCGCCGGCAACGACCGGCGTGCCCAGGAAGCGCTGTACCGGCTGTTTTTCCCGGAAATGCTCCGCATGTGCCGGCGCTATACCCGCGATGAAGACACCGCCATCGAGATTGCCAACAACGGTTTTCTGAGGGTTTTCAAGAAAATACACACCTTCTCTTTCAAGGGAAGTCTGGAAGGATGGGTACGGCGGCTGGTGTACCACAGCATGGCCGACTACTATCGCGACAACGCCCGGTACCTGCATTTTCTCGTTTTTGAAGAACGCGATGAAGCGGTACCCGAACGCGGGAATGAAAGTTTTTACGAAGAAGATATTTTGCGGGCGGTGCTCCAGTTGCCGCCGGTTTCACAGCAGGTGTTCCGCCTCTATGCGATCGAAGGATACTCCCACGCCGAAATTGCCGAAAGCCTGTCGATCAGCGAGGGCACATCCAAATGGCACCTGAGTACCGCCCGTCAAAAACTGCGCGAAATGCTACAGACCATTTACCCCCACGACCAACGATTAAATACTGCGACATGAAAAATGATATTGACAACAAACTGACCGACAAGGGCTGGCAAGCCATGCGGGAAGTCCTGGACCGGGAAATGCCGGTACAGCGGCGCCGGCGACCGGTATTCTGGTGGTGGTTGGGTGTGTTGTTGCTGCTTCCTTTGCTGCTGACGGGTGGATGGCTATGGTACAACCGGGCCCCCGGCTCCGGCGACATACAGCAGACCCGGCCGGTAACACAACCAGCCCCCCGCAAGCAGGCATCGGCAGACGACTCGCCTTTGGCAGAACAAGCCCGGGCGACCGGGGCGGCAATGCCGCTGACAACGGAGTCCGCGAGCCCATCAACGGCAAACCGGCAGGCATCACAAAAAGGATATACCCCGAACAAAATGGATATACCCCGCCTGAAGCAAACAGATGCGGGACAGCGTTTCAGTGATCAAAACATCGTTGCATTGCCCCGTGACCCGGCACAGGAGCGCGAAATACCCATGGGCTATCCGGCTGAAATGCCCACTGAAACAGACATTTTTACGCTTCCTGCCGTGGAGCAAAAAATAGTGTATGATATCGAACTGTTGCCTGCAGCGGCGCTACAGGAGTTGAATAGGAAGGCGCGGGCGCCAATCTTTTTGGTGGTCAATACTCCTGTTTCAACCAGGGTCCACGCAGATAAAACGGGTTCGCGCATCTCATTCGGCGCCATGGCCGGCATACATACAGATAGATTTACCGCCATCAGCGGATACTCTGCAGGGGCGGTCATGGACTGGCAACTTATGCCCAAATGGGGCCTTCGCACTGGTCTGCAATACGCCCTGTACACCCCGGTAACATCCTCACGACCCGTCGTGACCCTGGAAGACAATATCTACGCCGACGCAACCGGCAATTTTGATGTGGTGCTGGACAACCTGGCCACCCCCGCAACAGATCCCGATTCGCAACCCAATCCGGTACTGGTTCCTGTAGACAGGATAGGCCGGCTCGAAATGCCTGTACTTGCCTACTGGCAACCGCTTCGCCCCCTCCGGATATTTGCGGGCGTTACCGGATCGTATAATCTCTCGCTAAAAACCTCCCGTCAGGGTTTTGCCAATGATAAAGTGTACAACGCTGACAGCCCTTCGGCCGAGAAAAACCTGAGCAGCCTGGCCACCGAGGTGTTGCCGAGATGGAGCATCAACCTGATGTTTGGCACGGGTTTTCGCATCGGCAGACACTTCGAACTGAATGCCCTTTACCGGCCCGGATTTGCCGCAGGTAAAGGCCTGGACGCTGCAGAAATTACCGGGCAGAACAACGGAGCATTCGGAAGCAGTGCCAGCCCGAGCAGTGTAGATGCCAGTTCATGGTTCTTCCTGAACGGCATATTGTTTTTCTGATACTTTCTTCATTTCATGCAGAGCACATGAAAGAAGGGCGGGTGTGGCACCCGCCCTTTGTTTTTTCCGAAAAATCAGCCGACTTTTGGCAGCACTTCTGCGGATTCTTTTCCGCAGAAAAACCCAATCGCGGGATATGCCTGCAACATTGTTATGGAAGAACGACCCGATGATCTTTTAGCGGAAGGTACTGAAAATGAAACGCTCGCGGAGCCTACCGAAATCGCCTTTGCCGAGGCCAGCGTCAGCAAACGTTACGACGATATATACCAGGTGGTCACACCCGACGAAATTGCCACCGTCCGGTGGCGGGAAGGCGCCTATGAGTTTGTTTGTCAGAATGGTATCGTGCTGCGTGTACAGGTGCTGACGGCCGGCATTATACGCCTGCGCTACTCGCCCGACGGCCGGTTTGCCGCTGATTTTTCCTATGCCATCGACCCCGCTTTCCAGCCCGAGAAGGTGACGGTCACGCTAAACGAAAACAACAATGAATACCTGCTCGTTTCGGAAAACCTCCAGGTTGTCGTGTCCAAATCCGGCCTGCGGGTAAAGTTCTATGATCACGATGATCAGGTACTGTGCGAGGATTCCGGGGGGTATTCCGCCAAACGCACGGTAATGCAGGGATGGTGTGAAGTAAAAATGGAGAAAAGGTGCCACAAAAAGGAGGTCTTTTTCGGTCTGGGCGACAAAACCTGCGGCCCCAACCTAGCGGGGAAGAAATTTGAGAACTGGTGCACCGATTCCTATGCGTTCGGGCGCGAGACCGACCCGCTGTACCGCGCCGTACCCTTTTACTACGCCCTGAACCAGGGCACCGCTTACGGCATCTTCTTCGACAACACCTACAGAACCCATTTCGATTTCGACAGCGCGGAAACAGGCTCGACAGCCTTTTGGGCAGAGGGCGGGGAATTAAACTATTACTTTCTGCACGGCCCGGGCCTGCAGGACGTCGCCCGTTCGTATGCGCGCCTGACCGGCACACACGAACTGCCGCCCATATGGGCCCTGGGGTTCCACCAGTGTAGGTGGAGTTATTACCCCGAAAGCCGGGTGCGCGATATTGCACGGGAATTTCGCGAAAGAAGCATTCCCTGCGACGCCATTTACCTGGATATCGACTATATGGACGGTTTCCGCTGTTTCACCTGGGATAGCAACCATTTCCCTGATCCGGCCGAACTGATCCGGCATTTGCGGGCAGACGGGTTCGAGACGGTCCTCATGATCGACCCTGGTATCAAGGAGGATGAAAACTATCGGGTGTACCGGGAGGGCATGGAGCAAAACAGGTTTGTGCGGACTGCCGACGGCGTTGTCGCCAAAGCGCCCGTGTGGCCCGGTTTCTGTGCATTTCCCGATTTCACCGATCCTGAAGTCCGACAGTGGTGGGGTGAATTGTACCGGGAAATTTACGAGGAAGTCGGGGCAAGCGGTTTCTGGAACGACATGAACGAACCGGCTGTGTTTCATACAAATCACAAAACGTTGCCCGACAACGTTTTACATCATTTTGAAGGAAACGCCTGCAGCCATAAAAAAGCGCACAACATCTATGGCCAGCAAATGAACCGGGCTTCATGGGAGGGCCTGCGCAGCATTCAACCCGACAAGCGGCCCTATCTGCTCACCCGCGCGACCTTCAGCGGAGGGCAGCGCTTCGCTGCCGTCTGGACCGGCGATAATTATTCCAACTGGGAGCACCTGCAAATCGCCAATATCCAGTGCCAGCGCCTGTCGATATCGGGATTCTCCTTCTGTGGTACCGACATAGGCGGGTTTGCCGGCTCGGCCGATGGCGAACTGTTCGTCCGCTGGCTTCAACTGGCCGTGTTCCACCCCCTCATGCGCGTACACAGCATGGGCCAGCACGCCAGCGGCGACACCCTTCCGGCCGATGAAGCGGAACTTGCCGACCCCGCTTTGCACGTTTCAGACCAGGAACCCTGGTCTTTCGGGGATAAATGGACTGATTTGGCGAAAAAAGCAATTGAACTGCGCTACTGCATGCTACCTTGCCTCTACACTGCCATGTGGCTCCACACACTGGAAGGCACACCGGTCATACGGCACCTGGCATTTGCCGATGCTGCCGACCCAAGGCTGTGGGAACAGGAGCGCGACTTCTTGTTTGGCGAACACCTGCTGGTAAGCCCGATCGTGCAGCCCAAAACACAGCGGCAGGGTGTTTATCTGCCGAAGGGAAACTGGTACTACTTCTGGACAGGACAGCCGGGTTCGGGAGAAGTATTTGTAAATGCCATGCCCGAGCAAATTCCCTTTTTCGTCAGAGAGGGAGCGGTGCTGCCGGTATACCCCATCCGGCAATGGACGGGGGAGAAACCGGTAGATGAACTGACCATGTACGTGTATTACAAAAACGGTGTGGAAACCACCCATTTATATGAGGATGAGGGAGATGGGTACAACCATCAGGACAAAACGTTCAGTTTGAAAATATTTGAAACGGAAGGGACAGGCCATGTATTTACCCTGCGCCAGCACAAGGAAGGGGATTTCGCGCCGACATACGAGACGGTCAAAATTTACCTGGTCGGCTACCCCGATTTTGTCAGGAAATGTACCGTGGACGATCTGGAGATACCCATTAAGGAAATCCGGCTGCGCGACCGCTCCCTGTATACCCTGACGGTTTCGCCGGCTTTTGAGAAAATTCAATGGGAAAGTTGAAGTTTGGACCTTAATATTGCTGTTTAATGAAACGCCTGGACTGGGCCAGAATCGGCCTGCATTTTATTTTCTGGCTTGTTTATTTGCCGATCAATGCGGTGCTGTCGTGCATTCTGCGCGGCGCCCACATCGAAGACGAATTCAGAATGGCCCTGATCGGAGAAGCATTTTCGCTGCCGGTCAAACTGATCTTTACCTATTTTGTATTTTATTATATTATTCCGCTTTACCTGGAGAGAAGCAAGATCTGGCAGTTGACCGGCCTGCTGTTGCTGGCGTTTATCGCCGCAACCCTGCTGTATCGAATAGAGATTGCCTGGGTATTTTTTCCCATATTCGCTCCGGGCCTTAGCATCGATATTTTCAGTTTCAAGGGATTGTTGCTCACCTTGTTTGACCTGTTTATCACCCTTGCTGCGGCGGTGACCGTCAAAATGCTCCGGATGCATTACAAGAGTCTGGAGTTTGAGCAGCAACTGATCCGCGAAAAACTGCAAAGCGAACTCAATTTCTTGCGCGCGCAAACCAATCCGCACTTCCTGTTTAACACCCTGAACAACCTGTATGTGCTGGCGCGAAAAAAATCGGAGCAAACGCCCGAGGCGATCATGATGCTCTCCAAGATCATGCGTTTTGTTATTTATGAATGCCGCGCCCCCCGCATTTCGCTGGGTGAAGAAGCGCGCGTGATCCAGGATTTTATCGAACTGGAAAAACTGCGCTACAACAGCCGGCTAAAGGTGGAATACAGCGAGGAAGTGGATAATCCCTTCACGCCGGTAGCGCCTTTATTGTTGCTGCCCCTGGTGGAAAACAGTTTCAAACACGGGGCGGGCGGCACCACCGGCGCCGTACAAATCCGCATTGAACTCTCCCTGCAGAAAAACGATCTGCATTTCACGGTAAAGAATACGGTGGATCCCGATTACCAAAGTCTTCCCAAACAGGGGGGCATTGGCCTGCGCAATATCCGGCGCCAGCTCGACCTGATCTACCCCGGACAGTACAACTTGTCCACCAGCCGGGAAAACGGTTTCTTCAAGGCCGGTCTTCATATCCGGCTTGATGCGGAATGAGGCCCGTTAAAGTTCGGGGGCGGAAGGCCGCAAATTTGTTATCCTCTCCAAAGTGCAATAACTTGGCGTCGTGCATCATTTTAAAAAAAATTATTGCTGCCGGGCAACCGGTTTGCCCGAATCTTCGCCTAAAATAATGATCTCAACCTCATGCAACAATTGAGCGACCAGGAATTGGTTAGTGGTGTGCTGCAGGGCAGCCCGACGCATCAGACGGCGCTTTACCGACAGTACAGTGTCCCGATGTTTCGCGTTGTTTTGCGCTTTGCACGCGACAAGGCAGAGGCGGAAGATATGTTGCAAGACGGTTTTATCCGCGTATACCGCGACATGGCCCAATACCGCGGCGATGGAGCGCTGGGAGGCTGGATAAGGAGGATCATGGTTAATACCGCCCTGAGTCACCTGCGCCGTCAACGCGATTTTTTGCGCGATACGGCAGATTTCAGCCCCTATGAAAACCGGTTTCGCACCGATGAGGATTTTGCTTCCAACCTCGATGCGCAAACTTTGCTGAAATACCTTCAGAAATTGCCCCCGGGCTACCGTACTGTGTTCAACCTCTATGCTATCGACGGTTTTAGCCATGAAGAAATCGCAGAACAACTGGGCATTTCTATCGGCACCAGCAAAAGCCAGTTGTTTAAAGCACGGGAATACCTCAAAAAAATGCTGGATAAATCTTTTATCACCTAACGCTTCAAGAACCTGACACGCAGACCAATGACTGATCCGAAAGAATTCGAGTCTATTGACGACCTTTTCAAAAAATCATTCGACAACCTGCCGGATACGCCGGCAGCCAGCGGGTGGGACCTGCCTTCAGAAAAAGTCTGGCAGCACGTCCAGACCCAGATAAAGCCGCCCCGGACAGGCTGGAGCACACAGACCATCGCACTGATTGCAGCATTCGCCGTCACGTTGGCTATCGGACTCTATTTTTACGCCTGGCGCACGGAATCAACGCAGGTATCGCCGGCAACATCGCCGGTAGCAGTGGAAACGCCGGAAGCCAGGCCCGCCGAAAAAACCGAGGCGGTGGCCATCGAAACCCCGGAAGTGGTTAAAACCGCTTCAGATGCGCCCGCCGCCGGCAAAAAACAGCCGAAAGCGACCAGGCGTCGACCGGTTACGGACAAAAACAACCTTAATTCGGAACAGCAGGCAGCAAAAGAACAGGGCAATGTGTCTGCTTCTGAACCGGACCAACCCGCCCCGCGAAAAATCGTATCCTCGAACACCATTCAGCGCCGCAAAGCAGAACTGTCCCGGCGAGCCGAAGCAGCCTGGAAAACGCCGCTCGACCCGCTGCCGTTGCGTTGGCCCAAGTCCGCAAAAAAAGACATCAGCGCCGAATAACCTTCGGCTTGTATTCCTGAACCGAACAACATTTAGCAGTATTTTATAAAGCCTGGCGAAGTGCTCCGCCAGGCTTATTTTTTACTGCCGCACCAACTTGACGTTGCGTGCGATGGGTTCTCCACGCTCGTTTTTACTCAGCGTAAACTCTACGGTATCGCCCTCCCGAAGGTCGTTGAAATCGGTATCCAGCAGGAAAGAGTAGTGGAAAAAGAGATTGTTCGTCTGTGGGAAACTGATGAACCCATATCCATCCTTCAGGCTGTATATGGTGCTTGTTTTCAATTCGCCCTCCTCGATCTCCACAACTGGGGCCTCCTCCCCTACCAGCGTTTTTTTCCGTTCTACAAAGAGGCGGGTCACGGGAAACAGGTCGTCGTTGTCGTCGTCGATGACGTTCTGCATGGCAATCGGATACGTAACTTCCTCCCACAGGTACTGCGAGGTAACGGTGCTGCGTCGCCGGCCTTCCTCATCATAGTATTCGTAATCCCAGGCCAACAGCATCACGCGCACCCCAAGGGTATGCAGTTTGCGCACCAAAGGCACAAAATCGCTGTCGGAAGCGATCAGAATTACGACATCGAAAGACCTATGCAGGGTAAGTTCGAACGCTTCGAGGGCCATCCACACGTCGATACCGCGCTCCTGCCGGTATCCCTGTACCGTTCGAACGGGGAGATAGTGGGTGGTAACGCCCTCCATCATCAAAATATCGTCGAACAGGCGATCGTAATACAGGCGATTCCCCTCGGCACTTGCCTCCTGTGCGCTGAGGCGCCCCCTGAAATAATGCGCATCCACAATCTGGCACAGGTGAAAGTCCTTTTTTTCTTCTTCCGCAATACGGTGCCGCACGAATTCATGCAAGCCGGCAATGCTCAATCGGCTCCGGCGTTCGTGATGATAGGCGTAATAATTGGAAACATGGAGGAAGTAATTGCCGTCGTAAAAGACCCCGATACGGGTCAGTTGATGTTGATTATCAGACATTTAATTAAAGTAATTATTTGTAAACGTTCCAGAAACACACTTGGCCAAGGGTAATAAATCTTTAATCAACAGGTAAATGGCAGTTCTAATCTCTTATGAAGCGTATTAATTATTAGGTGAATGGTAAGTTCTAATTTCTTGTGAATTGAAGCGTATGAATACATACGTTTGGGGCGCAAAGGAATGTTTTTTAGATCAAAATATTATCAGTGAACAAAAAAAATTAGGTCCCCTATCGGACAAGGGCCAAAATGCATTAAACCGGGGTCGAATTTACCGCAAATTTCAGCCCTTGTCCGGGAACAGCAAGATTACTTTATTACAAATCGCTGCCGGGTCAAGCGTTTCCCCTGAACCAGTTCGCAGGTGTATACCCCGGCAACGAGCGATTGAATATCTATCCGCAACGCAGCCGATGCCGTTTGTTGCCGGACGAGTTGCCCGGCTCCGTTGTACACGCGCAGGGCAAACTCCCCGGATGTCGCCGGCTCAATAAGCAACTGCTCAGTAGCCGGATTGGGCGACAGCCGGAACCCGTGTTCCTGTACATCGTCAACGGCACTGCTGGCAGTTGAAACGAATGCTTTCAGGGTATCCTGGCAACAATAGTTGGACACAACAAGTGTGATCTCATACTCGGTGCGGGCATCGGGATCATTGGGGGCAAACTGCGGGTAGGTATGCGGCGCCGGGTGTCGTTCATTGGTGACAAAACCGTCGCCAAAATCCCAATGCCAAGCCGTGCCGTAGCGGCTCAGATTATTCACTGAAACGGTGTTGCCATCCAGAACCGGAGCCGCCATTTCGGCAACCGGCGAAAGCAGGCTGTCGCCGCCGAGCGAGTTAATGGCTAAAAATACACCGGAGTCAAAAACACCGTCACCGACATCCGACAGGGCAATCTTCACGTGGTAACTCTCCCCGGGTTGCACGGCAAACTTTGCAGGCAATGTGGTGGTAAAACCGTCAAAAGCAGCATGTTGCCCAAACAACGACGCATAGTCCACATAGAATTCGGGGTGCGAGGGAATGCAACTGAGGTCATTGGGATTTCCATTGTTGACATTATTGATCGCCACGGGAAGGGAATAGCCCGGCACCAACGCGATATTGGAAAGGCCCGAATAACCGGGTCCGGAGATAAAAAAGGCAAAGATGTCGTTGAAATTGGAACATACATACTCCGGATACTCCTCGGAACCAAAACGGTAGATAAAGCACAGGGTGTCTACCTGTGAAACCAGATCGAATTCGAGCGCAGCCGCGTCGAAAGTGGGTGTTAACTGGTCAAGAATTGCATTCAGATCATCATCTCCGGCTGTTGCATTCAGATGATTGGCAAAATAACTCGCCGGATTCTGCGCATCCGTGCATTCGCCCGTGCTCAGCATCAGCCCTGCCAGCAGGTCCAAATCGGTATTGGCCGCTTCAAAATAGGCGACGGCACTGGATGCGCCGGTAAACTGGACATTGGAAACGGTGACCTGACTGTTGTTAAAAAAGTCCATGACCATCTGTTCCGGCGAAATAGACTGGTCGACAAACAAGTTGCTCTGGGCACATAAAGCGCCGGCAAACAGCACACACAGCAGGGTGTACATACTTTTTTTCATAATCTGGGTAGTTTTAGCGTAATGGTTGGTATCAGATGTTGTTTGAGTTGTTCCGCGGATCAAAGTTTATCAAAATCCTTGAACAGGGAATACCGGATCGCCTCTGCCTTTTCCCGGTATTCTTTCCAGTTCGTTTCAAAAAGCGCATTCACCCTTTCTACCAAAGCCTCTGTTTCGCTTTTGGCATTGGCAATGGCTACCCTTGCCGTGGCATTGGGAGCGCCGGAACCGCTATCGATATACTCCATTGCCATCCTTAACTGAGCGTTCAGTACGTTGGGGTTGCGCTGGATTCCCTTTACTTCCTTGTGTTGAAAGAACAACTCCTTCAACGCACTGATTGAATCCTGGATGGCGCTGCCCAACTTCAGGGTTTCCTTTTTGAGACTGTCGGGCACCTGCGCAAACTGGTCCTCCACGAGTTTGAGTGTTTTTTCAGCCTCTTTCAACCGGTTGTAGGCATTATTTGCCCGCTCTACAGTCGCATACATATCGCGCGTTGCGTCGGCACGTGCTTTTCGGTCGGCGGTTGACACATCAAGGCGCGGGTCGCCGATGACGCGCACCTTGACCGAGTCGACAAAATCCATGTATTTTACTTTCACCCAATACGTACCGGGCAGTACGCGCGGTCCGCCGCCGGGCTCCGGCTGGTCCTTGTCGGGCTCGTTTTTGGAAGGAAAGCGCACCCCTTTGGTATCCATACCCCAGCGGATAAGATTAAAGGCAGAGTCCAGTTCGGTATTGAACCGGCGCAGTGTATCACCTTCGATGGAGAGGACGGTGACTGCTGCCTTTTCAAGTGTTTTAGACGACTTCCCCCGTCTTCCTGGGCCACTCCGCTCCGGCTTGTCTTCTTTTTTCTCCTCTGCCTTTGCCGGTTTTTTCTGTCCGGGTTTGACCCATGCGGGAATTTGCACGGCAGTGCTCTTGTTGTCGCCCTGATAAGTGGCATCAGCGGCGAAACGTGGCCCTTCATACGACGAGTATTCCGCCAGAATACCCGGTTGTGCATCAAAGAGTTTGAATGCCTGGTCGAGCACGGCATTGCCCGAACGCGCCAGTTCGCGCAGGGGCGCCAGGTTGTCCAGTATCCATATGCCGCGACCGAAGGTACCGAGTACCAGATCGCCGTCGCGCTGCTGTATTTTCATATCGTAAATCGGTACGGAGGGAAAGGACTCCGGAGGCCATTTTGTCCAGTTAACACCGTGATCTATGGAGCAGTACAGTCCCTGGTCGGTGCCGAGGAAAATGAGATTGGGGGACACAGGGTCCTGAACGACGGAAAGGCAAAAGTTGCCATTGCCCGAATGATTTTGCCCTTGCTCCTGGCTGAGACCCGCTTCCGTTTTAAGGTTTTTGGGGCCGGCCAGCCGGCGCCATTTATTCCCAAAGTCGGTCGTGTGGTAGAGGTAAGGCTGCCAGTCGTTCTGCCGGTAGTTGTTGAGTACGACAAATGCCTCGCCGGCATTGACCGATGAGGCCTCGATGGCAGGTATCCAGCCTTTTTTGGGCGCCTCGGGCAGTTTGTCCGCAAAGTTTTCCCAGGTTTTACCGCCGTCGCGGGTCAGTTG
>CALMBD010000164.1 GCA_937861115.1 uncultured Bacteroidota bacterium
ATCGCCAGGCTCGGTGACCGCACTCTCAACAGAGATGTTCAGATCGCCGGAAAGCGCATTAGGATAACAAACCAACGGTGACATTTTTGCAAAAGCCGAATTGCTGCGTTCTCCTACGGGTGATATTTCTGCAATGTCAATGCTAATTTCGGGATCGGCACCGCAGCCAAAATCTTCTGTGTAAATGGATGTAGGGAAAGAATCTTTATCTATGCTCATTGCAGATTGCAAGTTAACGACAGGTTGTTTGGTCCTGACGTAGATCGAAATCAGGTTGCTGTTATCACTAAGGGTTTTAGTACCTTCTGCCGGATAAAACCAACTGATCTTCAGGTGATTATTCTCCATGATGGGCAGGTTAGTATGTTCATTTTTGTTAAACCCGGCTATGGAATCGGATGTTATATCTGTTATCTCTAACAGTTCTTTATCGTATTTTATACCCATCTGAAATATGGCAACGTCTCTGAAATCCTGTACTTTCAGGTCAAGACGATAATTTTTGCCAGCCCCAAGAATTTCATTCTCAACGTCGAACTCATCTATATCCGATTTGCAAAGTGTGCAGGGGCCATCTACCAGATCACCGATGTGATAGCCGCCATAACCTGATCTTGCGGCGGATGTTGCATAAATAAAACTGGAACTGGTATAAGATAAAGCCGGCACATGATTGACTATAAATGGGTTCCTATTAAAACTGTCAAGGTTGCGTTCCGGTATAAACTTTGGTACAAACTGCCAGGGGGCATCATAAGCCGGGAATGTTTTAAAATACCCTAAAAGGAAGCCGTTCAAGGTGGTCGGATCAAGCCCGTTGAGAGACTGGTTTCGGTCAATATCTCCTGCTAATTTCTGCCATCCGTTGAGCTTCCTCACACCATACACATGCTTCCTCAGGTTGAATAGATCACAAATATCCACCCCTTCACTCCAATCAGAATAAGTAAGTGAATCAATATATTGAGGTCCACTCATAGAAGATGATGGACTTGTATAACCACTTCCCAGTCTTTTTACTTTCGCACTTACGCCGATACCATCCAAAATGGCCTGAAAGTCTCCCGACTTATTCGTGAACGAAGCGCATTTTAGCCCAGTTATTGACATCGGACCGTAAAAAGACCACTCTATATGAACTTTGCTCAATCCAGGCCCGTCTCTCTTAGTCACCTTTGAATTAACATTTATGTCCACTGGCTGATATTTACCTGTCAAATATCTATCGTATGCATATTTGATTTGATCTATCTGGCAATCTGTGGTTAGGGGTGTTAAGGACAATTTGTTTTATTTTTTATAAAACAAATTGTGTTTTTATTCAGGTTTTTGGAAATATAAAAGCATATTTCTGCACGATTAGTGTACATAGTTCATTGAAAAACGGATTTTTGCAGGCAAAAACTATGATATGGTCAAAATTAAGACATCCGTTGCCCCTGCACCATCCACGGAAAGCGTCAGTGTTTCTGAGTTGCTGAAGCTGATACCGGAGGAATTCATCGAAGGGTTGGCCGAAGAGTTGGCAGTTGACAAGTGGGTTAAAAAGTTGAAAGCGGCCCCTTTATTCAAACTGGCTTTGTTCAGTATCTTGCAAGGGGAACGCCTCAGCCTGCGGGTGATGGAAAAAAACGTGTCTGACCCCTTGTTCAAACTTCTGGCGCCTGCCTTTGCGGCGGACGAAGCCACTTGGGGCGGTATCCGCGATCGCTTGATGAAGGTGAACAGCATGTTTTTCCGTCGCCTGTATGAAAAGGTGTATGCGCTGGCAGAGGCCAAATACGATTCAAAGGCCTTGGCCACCCACCACATCAAGCGTTTTGACTCGACGATGGTGGCCACCTTTTCCCACTTGTTGTCGGGGATGCAGGTAGGCAACACCTCCAAAGGCAAGACGCAGGTGAAGTTCACCACGGAACTGAAGGACGACTTCCTCATCCACATGGCTTTTCATCAAGATCAGCCCCATTTGAGCGAAGAAACGGCCCTGAAGGAAGCGGTAATGGACCGGGCGACGAAAAACCAAGAAGAAATATCGGTGTTTGACAAGGGCCTCAAAAGCCGCCAATCCTTCGCCGCTTTCGATGCTGAACAGACCTTGTTTGTCGGGCGCGTCCACGAGGCACCACGATATGAACTGTTGGAAACCCATGCCGCGACGGACACCCGCCCACAAGACAAGCGCGGCGAATTGGATTTCCTGCAAGATAGCGCTGTGCTTTTGTACGAAAGCAGCAACAAGGTCAGCCCCACAAGGCTGCGGCTCATCCAGTATCGCGTCAAAAAAACAGGACTGACCATTTCTTTTGTCACGAACGTCTGGGATTTGGATGCTGCTGTCATTGCACAAGCCTACAAAATGCGTTGGGACATCGAAGTTCTTTTCCGTTTTATGAAACAGGAGATGAACCTCACGCACTTTGTTTGCAACGATAGAAATGCCATTGAGGTCATGATGTATTGCACCTTGATCGCTTCCATGCTCGTGCTCATTTTCAAAAAGAAAAATGGCATCACGTCCTATAAATTAGCAAAAACCCATTTTTTCAAAGAACTTTTGTACGAAACCGTACTTGAAATGCTCGAAATCCCAGAGGCAACCGAACATTTAAAACAAATTATTAAAAAATTTGTCCAAAAAGAATAAACATTTTGTCCTTAACACCCCTAATT
>CALMBD010000165.1 GCA_937861115.1 uncultured Bacteroidota bacterium
TTCATGGCGATGAGGTCGTCGAATTTGTCGGGTTTGAGGTCGCGCAGGTATTTCTGCATACCCGCGCTTTCAAACTGGAAGGTGCCGTTGGTTTCGCCGCGCTGGTATAGTTCGTATGTTTTAGGGTCGTCGAGTGGTATGGTATCGATGTCGATCTTGACGCCGTGGTTCTGCTCGATCAGCCGCAGCGCATCGCGGATGATGGTGAGTGTTTTCAGTCCCAGGAAGTCCATCTTGATAACCCCGGAGTCCTCGATGATGGAGCCCTCGTACTGGGTTACCAGCAGGTCGGAGTCCTTGGCCGTGGCCACGGGTATAATCTCTGTCAGGTCTTTTGGCGCGATGATGATACCAGCCGCGTGGATACCCGTACCCCGGACGGAGCCTTCCAGTACCATCGCTTCCTTGAGTACTGTACTTTCAGGTGTGCCCGTTGCATCGAGGTATTCCCGCAGTTTTTTGATGTTGTCGATATCATCGCCACCGAGTGATTCCTTGTCGCGCAGCGAACCCTCGCCGTCGATGGGCGCCGTGAGGACACGTTTAAGTGAAATGCCGGGTTTGTCGGGCACGAGTTTGGCAAGCACGTTCGACTGGTCGAGGGGGAGGTCGAGCACACGCGCCACGTCTTTGATCGACATTTTGGCGGCCATGGTGCCGTATGTAATGATCTGTGCGACCTGTTGTTTGCCGTATTTTTCCACCACATAGTCGATGACCTTCTGCCGGCCTTCGTCGTCGAAATCAGTATCGATATCGGGCATCGACTTCCGGTCGGGATTAAGGAAACGTTCGAACAGCAACTGGTACTTGATCGGATCGATGTTGGTGATGCCGATACAGTACGCCACCGCACTACCTGCTGCTGAGCCGCGGCCGGGGCCTACAAAAACCCCCAGGTCGCGGCCGGCCTTGATAAAGTCGGATACAATAAGGAAGTAGCCCGCAAACCCCATCGTTTTGATGGTGTGCAATTCAAAATTCAGGCGCTCCTCAATCTCGGGAGTGATATCCTTGTATCGTTCGCGTGCCCCTTCGAAAGTCATGTGGCGCAGGTAGTCGTCCTGGGTCTGGTAGCCCTGCGGGATGACAAAGTTCGGGAGCAGGATGTCTTTTTTGAGTTTCAGGTGCTCGCACTTGTCAACGATCTCAATGGTATTATCTAGCGATTCAGGCACATCCTTGAACAACTCGCCCATTTCCGCCTGCGTCTTGAAGTAGAACTGGTCGTTCCAGAAAGCGAAACGCCCGCCTTTCATTACTGTCCCTTCCTCAACAAATTCCCGGATAGCCGGCGTCGCCTGCTTTTCACCGGTATTGATGCACAGCAGAATATCGTGTGCGTTCCAGTCTTTCTGGTCTACATAGTGGGAGTCGTTGGTACAGATGACCTTGACGTTGTATTCCTTCGCCCAACGCAGCAGCACCTCGTTTACCTGGTCCTGCTCCTGCATCTGGTGGCGCTGGATTTCGATATAATAGTCTTCGCCGAAAATATTGTACCACCATTCAAACTCCTTGCGCGCTTCCTCCTCCCCTTTTCGCAGGATGGCCTGCGGCACCATGGCGCCTATGCAACAGGTGGTGGCGATCAGGCCCTCGTGGTATTGCAGGATCAATTCCTTGTCGATACGGGGAAATTTGCCGTACAAGCCTTCCATGTAGCCCAGCGAACAGAGTTTTACCAGGTTTTTGTACCCCTCGGCATTTTTTGCCAGAAACAACTGGTGGTAGCGTTTGTCGCGGTCTTCCTTGGTAAACGAGCGCCGGTGCCGGTCGTTCACTACATAAAACTCACAGCCAACGATAGGTTTTACCCCTTCATGTTTGGCCGCTTCGGCCACAAACTGGAACACGCCGAACATATTGCCGTGGTCGGTGATAGCGAGCCCTTTCATGCCATCGGCAGCGGCTTTCTTGAACAGGGCCGGGATACTGGCGGCTCCATCGAGCAGGGAATACTGGGTATGACAGTGGAGGTGGGCAAAGTTTGGCATGGCACAGGTGTTATCGCAACAGACTACGGCGGGATGTGAGCAGAGTGGCCGGGCAGGCAAAGGATGATTGCGGGTGTCGGGATTAATGATGGGCAAATTTAAAACAAAATGTAATAAAAATATCGTCGGTGGAAACTTATTTTAATTGACCGGATTGGGTCGCCAGCCGCAGGCTGGCGACGTACGCGTCACCAGTGCCACCAACCGGAGGTTGATGGTGCCAACAACACAAAAATCCCCTGTCCGGTACGCCAGACAGGGGTCGCTTATATTCATTAATTCAACTGTTACAAGGTAGCCAGTACGCCCGCCTGAACCGAAAAGGTATTGATCTTTGCCGGCGTCGGGCCGATACCTTTTTGTCCGATAGCATGCCGGTAGGACGGCTCAATATAGGCCGCAAAGTGCCGGTTAATCGGATGTTCAATCCGGACGCCCAGGTCGGCAGTGGCGTAAAAATTGTTATGGACCGATCCGCCTTCCAGTACGCCACGAGCCTGTTGCCGCGATTTGGGCTGTTGACCGGGGGCATAGTTGGGGTCGGGGGGCGCCTGACCGGGATAATAGGTAGACCTGTAGTGGTAACTTTTATCCATGGCAACGTTCATCGTCGCGCCTGCTGTAACCAGTGCCGTGGCCTGCCCGAATTGGGCGACACGACGGGTTGCTTTGACCGGAACCGACAACATATCGGCGTTTACGGTATGCGCATAGATGCCGTGGTAACCATTCAGGGTGTTGCCTTTATAAATTTCCTCTACGTGCCTGGGTTGATATTTCTTTTGATTGTAGGCGATACCGGCTTCTACACCCCATTTGCCTGCCCTGTATCCGACAGCGATACCACCGCCATAACCGTTGCCATTGTTGGAGTAGCCTTCCCCGCTGATATAGTTGCGGTCAAAACTGGCAAATGTGGCGGCGTAAAACCGGCTTTGCCGGGGTGCTTTGATCTGCGCTACCGGGCGCAAAAACGGTCGGCTTCCGGTTGTTTCAACGGGTTGCCCCAGGAGAATAGGCAAGGTAATGATATCAGGCAGGGAAGCCCAGTGTTCAGGGGTGGTGGAAAATGGACTGAGTGTCGACTGAAGCGGTGCAAGCGCATCTGCAAACGGCGACAACGGCATTCCGTTCCCGGCGCCTTCAAGGGCGGGATTTGCATAGAAATCAGCCAGTTGGATGTCTCCCTGCATTTCATTCAAAACCGAATGGTCAGTCGCTGCTGTTGCAAAAGAGACATCTGCAGTGGTCTTGTTTTTATGTTTCAAAGTGCCGTCAGCCTGGGGCCTGTGCCTTGCCGGCGGGTTATTGCCGGGCAGTGCGGGTGCGCTGGAATGGTGTAACAAACCTTCAAGGTTGAGCAGCAGCAGCAGAAATATGGCCGCCTCGGCAGTTTTGGTAATCCATATCCTGCGACGCACCCGCGCAGTGCTGTCCATGCGGTTGGCCAGCATTTCCCAATGAGCAGGCTGATAAGGCGCTTCCAATTTCCCAAGCGCCTGTTGGGCGACTTTGTCCAGCGGCGATGCAGACTCTGCTCCGGGCATGGCATTCATGCGCTGTTCCAGGATATCCCAGGAAGCGGCGTCGTAAGGTGCCTCCAGGTGTTCCAGAGCGGACTTCAATCGCGAATCAAAATTTTTATCAGTCATGGCAGTAAGTGCCGGGTTTGATTTATGTGTTCGGATTAAACGGTATGATCTCCCGGCCGGAATTCAAATTCCATTCGGCGGGCGGTGAAATGTTCCTGAAGTTTGGTCCGCGCCTTGACAAGGTTGCTGCGGGAGGTGCTTTCGGTGATTTGAAGGGCATCTGCAATTTCCTTGTGCGAATATCCTTCCACGACATACAGGTTGAAAACAGCCCGGTAGGCCGGCGACAACTCCTGCACGGCGCCGAGTATCTCTTGTTCCGTGAGGTTGCTGAGTACGTCAGGGGTGTCGTTCGACAGGTGATGCGCATCGTTAATGTCTTCGGTACGGCGGCGAATGGTTTTGCGGTAGTAGTCGATACAGGTATTAACAATGATGGTGCGAATCCAGGCCGGCAGAGAGGTGCCGGGCCGGTATCGACCAATGTGCTGGAATACCTTGATAAAGCCTTCGTGCAGCAAATCCAGCGCTTCATCACGGGAGCCGGCATATCGCAGACAGACCCCCATCATTTTACCATAGTACTGTTCGTACAATTGCTGCTGGGCCCAGCGCTCCTGGCGGGTAAGGGCTGCTACGAGGTCTGTTTCGGCTCGTTCCAATTTGAGGGCGAAATCCATGTGTTGATTTCCGTTGGAAAGTTAATAAGACGATTCCGTTCGACAAAACCGGCGCTTATTTGGCTTTAATCCCAAACAAAACGACAAGACGGTTTCGAACGCTGCCTGTAATGGCGCAGCGGACGGTAAAATGGATGCCTGGCCGTGGGCCGGACTGTATCAGGTAAGCATTGTTTTCCAAGGGGGCGGTGGTATTTGTGCGATTCAGGCTGTTTTTTGTTTTAACAAACCCGGTGTTATGTACTGATATTCAAAATTATAGAAAAAATTAAAACAAAATTGCAAAAATAATAAACATAAATTGTTTTAAATAATCGGAAAGCATCTTACATTTGTGGGCGCCGCAGGGATAAACAAAAACACTACACTTAATAATAACCGCACTTCGTCATGGGAGCTACAAAAAGGAATTCTGAGACGGAAACATTCGGAACGCAGCATAGAACCATCAGCACAAACAGGCGCCAGCAAAGGCCTGTTTCAGAGTACAGCCTGGGCAAACCACTGGGCAGTATAGCAAAGGACCCGTCCCTCGATTCTTTGTTCAGGCAGCTTTGGCTGGGGTTAAGGAGAAAGTTTACCGCATTGGGTTTTCAGTTTCAACAACGGACGGGTGTCCTGTTTCAGAAACGGGTGGTGCTCAATGCAGGTCTGGTTTGTGCCGTCGTATTTGTTTATTTTCATTTGGACGATGCCCGAACCATTGATGATCAGGTAATTACGCCCGCTGCACAGGGGGTCGGTATTACATTTGACGAGAGCGCACCGGTGGAATACAGTGGCTCAAAGCCCAACAAGGCAGCGAAACGCAAAAATGAAGCGGCACCGGTAAGCCGGAATGAGTTGACGCCTGAAATGACCATCGGTTATATCAACCGGTTCAAGAATATTGCGGTGAAGGAGATGAACAAATACGGCATACCTGCCAGTATCAGCCTGGCACAGGGACTGATTGAAAGTCGCGCCGGCACCAGCAAACTCGCCGTCAGTAACAATAACCACTTCGGGATGAAATGCTTTTCCCGAAATTGCAAAAAAGGCCACTGTTCCAATTTTACCGACGATACCCACAAGGATTTTTTCCGCAAATACGGTTCTGCTACGGAAAGCTGGGAAGCCCACAGCCGGTTGATCAGCACTGGCAGGTATGCCAAATTGAAAAAATACGGCCGCGACTATCGGAAATGGGCCTACGGCCTGAAATCGATTGGCTATGCGACTGACAGAACCTACGCTGAAAAACTCATTGGTATGATCGAACGCTATGATCTGTACAAATACGACCGGTAGCCATCTTTCTAACTGCAATTAAATGCCTAACAATGAAAAACAGCCTTATCCTTTTGATTCTTGCCTTCATGCTGCTGTCGGGTTGTCGCAATTGCCCGTTTCAGGATAAACCCGTCACTCCCGAAATATCGCTTGTCCGGGAAAAACCGGCAGTCAGGTTGCCCTGGCGTGTGGTAAAGGGAGAGCGGGTTGCACAAATCAGCCTTGCACGTAAAGCACAAACTTTTCGTCAAAAAACGGTTCGGTGAATTTTTCCCGGATCGGAAATACTTCCGTGTAATTCTTGCCCTTGCCTGGAAGAGCATCTGTTTCCTTGCGCAAATCGCCGCCCTTCAGCGCGATGATGCCATTGGGGTAGGCGTGTTTGTGTTTGGTTTTCAGGAGTTTTTTGCTCCAGATCAGTAATTTGTCAATGGGCGCCACTCCCCTTGACAGCACAAAATCAAATTGTCCGATCATTTTCAACTCCTCGACGCGTGCATGTCGGGCGTCGACGTTTTTCAGGCCCAGCGCTGCCGCTATTTCCTGCACTACCCTGATCTTCTTACCGGTGCCATCGACAAGTGTAAATGACACCTCCGGGAACATAATGGCGAGCGGGATGCCCGGAAAACCACCCCCGGTGCCCAGATCGAGCACCTTCGCATCCGGTTTGAACTGAAAAAATGCGGCTACTGCCAAAGAATGCAGGATATGTCGTTCTTCAAGGTTTTCAATATCCTGCCTGGAAATGACATTGATTTTGTCGTTCCACTCGGAATACAGGGCAGGCAGGCGCTCAAAAAGGGCAACCTGTTCGGCGGGTAGGTTCGGAAAATATTTTTTTAGCAGGTCCATTGGTCCAGTTATTCGGAAAGGTGTTTCAGCATTCGGTCTGCCTGACCCCTGCGTATGGAATCGCGCGCGTTGGTTCGTGCCCTGTCCACCGCCCGCACGGCTTTTTCTTTCAGGAGCGGATTGGTTTCGGCGAGTTGTACAATGGCCAGCGCCTGGTACCAGTAGATGTCGTCGCCAAAATGTTCCAAATCCTCGATTTTGGAAAAACATTCCAGCGCAAGTCCGGGCTTTTCCTGTTGGAGTGCGATCACGCCGATGTAAAACAGGGCGTCGGAATGGCATACCGTGAGTGAATCTTCCAGAATTTCGAACAGGGTACTTTTGGCCGTTTCAAAATCTCCCGATTTATAGTATCCGTCGGCCTGCCGAAGCAGGAGTTCGCATTGGTTGGGCCGGGCAGTGACGGAGTCGTTGCCCCGTTCCGGTCCGTACCGAGTCGACAGGTCGGCCATAAGACTCTCCGGCGGCCTGAAATTGTCGTCATACACCTCGGCTGGTGTCATGGTACGGTTGAGATAGATATAAACGATGTACACCAGGGTCAAGGCAATAAAGGCGAAAAATATATTTCGCGGCGTGTTGTTCCGGCTTCCGGACGAGCGGTGGTCATTTTCAGTCTGTTCCAGCTCCCGTAGTTTTTGCCACACCCTGCAAGGCGCATCGTCGGTGATCTCTCCTTTCTTCCACCCGTCGATTTTACCTCTGGTAGTCCGCAAGGCTTCCTGGTCCGGGATGGCCGTTTCCGGCGATGCAGAAAGTTCGGCCGGTTCGGGTGCCGGCTGACCTTTTTCCTGCAACCAGTCGGCAAAATGTGCCAGCGCAAACTGTACAACCTGATCCTGAACCGGCATTTCGGGGTTCAGGTTTCCCAGTCCGGCCTGAACGGATGCTTCCACAATCGCCGTCTGAAAAAAAACCTTTGCAGCGGCTTCACTGCCTCCTGCTGCCGTCACGGCACGGGTTGCCGGTCTGCGGAATTCGCGATAAACAGTTTCCAAAACAGCGGGGTCCGCTGATTGTAAACCTTTGATATACTGGTCGTTGGATAGGTTGTCCGCTTGTATCTCCACGTCGTTATTTTGTGCCAAATATAAAAAAAAGAGCCAGGACATTTCTGCCCCGGCTCTATGAAAACACCTAAAACCCTATTAACTAACCTTATGAAAACAACTCTTTTGAGAATCGGTTTAACCGATTTCGATAGTTTTTACTACTGGTTTGGCTTCTTCTTTCTTGCCAATCGTCACATTCAGGATACCGTTTTCGTAAACAGCGGCAATCGCTTCCTGGTTCACGGTTTTGGGCAATTTAAAGGAACGGCTGAAAGATGCCACCGAAAATTCCCTGCGCGTATAACGCTCTTTGGTTTCCTGCGTTTGTGCTTCGTGTTTGCCCGAAATCGTGAGCAGATCCTGCTCGACTTTGACTTCGAAATCCTGCTTGTCAAAACCAGGCGCTGCCAGCGACACTTTAAAGGCATTTTCGGACTCCACTACATTTACAGCGGGCTGGTAAGGAAGTGTATCATTCCCAACGAAGTCACCGAGCGAACGATTAAAGAACTCGTCGAGGAAACCGTTGAAAAGGGGTTTGGTTGAGGGGAAGGGTTGGAATTTTACGACGTTCGTCATTTTTTAACAATTTTATGGTTTAAGACTGTTTGAAAAGTGGTGTGCGGTTTTTGATTCAAACCGGTTGTTTCCCCTTTTTCAATCGCCGTGCCATTGGCCCAAACCCGATTTTTTGACAGTATTTGGTTAATAAAAAATGCCATTTTGTCGGTCGCTTCGTACAGCGTATGACAAAATGGCATTGACAAGATTGATGGTGTGCGCTTTCGCCCGGCGACCTTATTTGATCACCCTTATTTTCATTTTTACGTCTTTCACCGGACGGTCGCCTGAGCCTGTTTGGGTAGCGGCAATTTTATCGATGACATCCAATCCTTTGATGACCCTGCCGAACACGGTATAGTCGCGATCGAGAAACGGGGTGCCTCCCAATTCAAGGTATTCCTTGCGTTGCTCGGGACTGTAATGAAAGTTTTTCATACCCTCTGTCTGGTTGAGGGCCTGTTCGGTTACCGGACTGCCCTGCACGATATAGAATTGCGAGCCGGACGACTTTTTCTCCGGGTTGTTGGTACGCGCTGCGGCCAGGGCACCCTTGATGTGAAAAAGAGAATCCACAAATTCTGCGGGGATCTGGTAACTGGGTCCGCCGGTGCCGAGCATCTGGCCGGCCGGGGCATTGCGCGATTGCGGGTCGCCGCCCTGGATCATGAAGCCGTTGATGACGCGGTGAAACAACAGATCGTTGTAATAGCCTTCTTCGGCCAGTTTGATAAAATTATCGCGGTGTTTGGGCGTGGCGTTGTACAGTTCGGCCGTCATCGTGCCGAAGTCCGTTTCGATTTCGACGAGACAGCGCTCGGGTGCAGTTACCTGGATCATTTGTTTTTTTACAACTTTTTTTGAGCCTTTCGAGGCGGTGAGTGTGACGGTATAATTGCCGCTGTGCATATAACGGTGCGTGGGGTTCGCTTCCGTGGAAGTGGCGCCGTCGCCAAAATCCCAGGCATAGGTATCGGCTTTCAGGGATGTGTTGGCAAAAGCGACCTCCGCGGGTGCGACAAGTTTTTGCGCCGGCACAGTGAAACTGGCTACCGGTTTGACCGCGCAGGAACCGAGTACAAACAGCGCAAGTAGCGCTGGTAAGAATAATGGTTTCATTATCGAATAATTGTTGTGTTGTGTTTAGCAGGAAAGTGCCGGTCCGGGATTTTTTATGGCACCCCCGTTGCGGCGCGCAAAATTAGGCCAACTCAATTGAAATTCTTTTCAATATCGACCTATTTCAGCCGCCCCAGTCCCGCTTTTGCCTGCGCGTGCATACTGCTGGCATATTCCTCCGGCTTTATACCCAAACAACGCTGGAACGCGGCGCGTGCTTGTACGGCATCCTTGAGTTCTTCATACAGCAGGCCGAGCTGTAGCGCAGCATTGCAAGCGAAGTACCAGGGCTCTTTGGCGCCCTGCTCCACTGTTTTCGTGTAGAGGCGGATGGCCTCGGTGCCGTTTCCCATTTTGTGGGTGATGCGTCCCAGCCGGTAACTGTATTCCAGGTTCTTTTTGCGATCGGAGGCGTAATTGCCGGAGGCATCTTTCAGCAGATCGAAGGCGCGCTGGTAATAGCCCCCGTCAAAAAGCAACCGCGCCTTGAGCAACAGGAGATCGGGCACTTCGCCGCTTTTGGCTTCGCGCAACGCCGCCTCATCGCCCTCCGCGCCGGATGAACCCTTGCTTTTCACAAAAGCCATGTACGTACGGTAGCCTGTGCTGTTTCCGCTCACCAGGTGGTGCCAGGCCAGTTTTTGGTATGCCTCCTTCACGCCGTTTTCTCCCTTGTAATTATTGACAAAGGTCTCCAGCGGTTTGTTCGCATCGCTGTCGAGGCGCCGGAGTTTTGCCAGGCCAAGCATATAGTACCGGTAGAGGAAGGGCTGGTACTGCGGCCCTTCAGGACTTCCCTGCAGGACTTGAACGGCCTCGTCGTTGTGCCCTGCGCGCATAGCGACGGTAGCGAAGGCATAAGCCGCAAGCGGATTGGTTTTGACGGATAATTTACTGGCTTTCAGGGTGTTCCATGCAATGTCGCTCTGGTTGTTCAGAAAAAGTTGGATAAACGCATAGGTAACAACCGCCTCCTCCTCGAATATGAAGTCGTTCTTTTTGGCGTATGCCATCACTTCTTCGAGTTCTTTAAGTCCCTGTTCTGTGGTGCCGGTCATGCCACCCAGTGCCTTTACCGCCCAGCGGTACTCTTCCGGGACATTGCCGATCATGGTATGCAGCAGGCCCAGGCTTTTTTTATTGGGCGCGAAGTCGGGAAACTTTCGCTGGTTTTCCTCCAACAGGGCATAAGCCTGCTTGATGTCGCTCATGCTGGACAGAAACTCGCTGTAGCGCCCCCTGGTAAATGCCCATTGCAGCCGGATTTCGGCCTGGGTATACAGGTACCACGGCGAGTTGGACGGGCCGCGAGCGATCTTTTCCAGCCGTTTTTCCATGTTTTTGGCCAGTTGCTGGTACTCCGACTTGTTGTCGTTGACAAAAATGGTCATGAAGTCGAGGTAGTTCTCGACGAAAATGCCGATCAGGTTGTCGGGTTCCTTGCTTTTCATCAGGGCAAGTGCGCCGCGGGCTTCGCCGAAACGAAGGCTCACGGCCTTTTGGTAAGCCTCGCGTGAAGTAGCGGAAAAAGCGAAATAGGCAACGCCCTGCGGATCGGCCTGGAGTTGGCACGTCAGCAGGAGGGCGCCGGCGATTACAATAAATCGTCTGAGGGATCGAATCATGGGTTGAATGATAGAAAAGGATGGCGGGTAACACCTATTTGTTGATTACCCTGCCTAAATAAAGGTAATAACGGTTGAACGCTGCCTTCGATAGCCAGAATATTGGCCAAAGCAGGACGACCATGACCGGTATGCCCACAACAAACCGCAATAAATAGGCCGAAAGGGCTTTCCGACGCAGAAAATAAAGGTCGAGTAGCAACAGCAGGGCCACGCCAAGTGGTAATTTATTGTTCATTATCCCGGCAACAAGGGCATTCAGATCGATACCAATTAACCAAAGGACAAGCACTGCCAACGCCGCAACACTTGCGTAAAAGGACCATTTGAAAACAGGCGACAGGGAAAACAACTTGCCAAAAAGGGTCTCTGAAGCATCCAGCGTTTTGATAAGGCGCAGGTTCTTCTCCGGCTCGTTGTGCGATACACTGATGCGCTCAAACTGCCAGCCTGAGGAGTTGGCCGGTTCGAGGTGCGTGAACTGGCTCGCCTTCCCTTTGGCCAGTTCATAGTTTGTCATCTTGTAGCCTGCATACATGAGCGCAAAGGCTTCCGTCTGGTGAAAAGAATCAAGGTCGGTGCGCACTTTGGCCAGACAGGCCTGCACCGTTTTGCGTATTTCATAGGGCGTCAGGTCGTTCTGCTCGTCGGTCTCGTCCAGGATGAATTCGTACTTGTCGTCACAAGGGTACCAGTCGATTACCTTCGAAGGAAGGCCCTTGGTGAGGTGCATCAGCAGGTAACCGCGTACAAGACCTGATGTCTGGCGAGCCTTGAGGTCGAAAAAGACATAGTCCCGCAACCGCTCCTGGAGAATGGCATTGGTGCGGCCTGCTACCTGGAATGCCCAGTCATCCGGCTGGTCCTGCGCCACCATTTGCCCGCAGGCATCGCTGATAATCAGGGAATTACATTCCTGTTCCAGCAAGGTGTTGACGCCCTGATTGTCAAAAACGCCGCCGTCGACCAGCCGGAGGGTCCGTCCCGGCTCGTACAGGCCCTCAAATGTGACCGGTGCAAACAGGCCGGGGACGCAGGAAGACGCGCCTACGGCTGTAGCAAGCCGGACATGCCTGAATTTTTCAGGCGCTTCCGAATAGTACATGCGCCGGTAGGTGGGGCGGGCGTCGAGTTCGTTGTTGATATAACCCGGCGGTTCACCCATCCAGGAGGCGGTAAATTGCCAGCAGTGGCCTGTATTGAGGCTGGTGGCGTTGAGCACCAGCATCGGGGCCTTGTTGAGGCGCGTGGCATTGTCGCGGCGAATACTGAAATCGGGCTGATCGAACGGCCGGATGATCAGGTCGTCCATATAAATATGTTTGTCGCCGCCGGATTTATGCAACAGCGGGCCAAACAATTCCGATTCATACAGGTCGGCCAGCCGCGCCGTGCGGGTAAAGGAATCTTTGACTCCCAATATTACATTTTGCCAGAGGTTGCTGAACACCCGCAGGCGCAGATTGGTACCCACCCCTTCCAGGAAGGTGATCTCGATATCCCTGACGATAGCGATATAGTCTTCCCGGGTAATTTTTTCGTCGGGCTTTTCTTCCAGCAGTTTTTTGAGTTTCAGGTAGTAATAGGCGCCGATGATCGAGCCTCCGGATACGCAGGAGATCACTTCCACGTGTTTCAGCAGGTCTGCCTCTGCCAGTCGGGCCAGTACCCCGATATGAAATATGGAGGCGCGAAAGCCGCCGCCTGAAAGCGCCAGGCCGACTTTTTCGTTCTGGTCGTACCGGGGTTCTCCGCCAAGCAGTTTGGTGAAAAACGCGCTGAGTGCGTTTCTGTCTTCTTCGGAAAGCGCATCCTCCCGGTCTTCCGTTTCTTCGGGCCCACTGTTCCAGTCCTTGTACACCAGACCGACCAGTTCGGTCATTTGCCGGCCGGAACTGTCCAGTTTCCATTGTTCCGCATCTTCGACATCGAGGATGGCCAGCGCTTCCTGTGGTCTTTTTAATCCGAGCAATACTTCAGCCCAGGTGGCATAGAACCAGTATTTTTCGTCGGCCGACACCGTACCTTCCTTCTCCTTGCAAAAGGCGAGCAACGTCTCCCGCACTTCTATGGTGGCCTTTTCAAACTGTTCTGCAATGAGGCTTCTGACACCGTCTGCGTTGTCCTCAAAGTATTTTTGCAGCAAGTTGTATGTAAAGGCCAGGTTTATCCCGTTGTAGCCGTTGTCGTTCAGGTTTTCCAGTTGCTCCTTATCCAGCGCGTCATGGAGTTTGGGATTTTTCTCTGCTACATCCTTATATGTTAACTTGTTGTCTTTCAGTGCTTTTCTTGCGTCGATCCACAAGGCATAGCCGTGTTTGTAATATTCCACCGACTGGAAGAGGTATTTGATCTGGTTGTCGATTCGCCATAATTTTTTGAAAATAGAACCCAGGATTCCAGCCGCTTCCCAGTGCCTGATCTTTTCCGGGTCCTTGCTGTAGTACTTGTACAGCAGGTTGGCTGCGGCATCGTATTTCAGGTCATTGGGCAGATCATCGTCTTTATAGGTGGCTACGGCCAGTTTCCTGACGTTTTTTACATTAGAGGGGTCGATCTGGTAAATCCGGTGGCGTATCCGGCGGGCGTAGGTGAACAAACTGCGTCTTTCAAGTTCCCCGGCAATATCGAGTCCCCCGCTGATATCGGACCCTTCAAATTTTTTTCTCAGATATACCTGTGCCTTTGCGATGAGTGCTTCTTTGCTTGACATATGGGTTTCGATTTGATTTTTGCAAAAAGACGGGGAGTTGTTCCGCCTAAAAGTTTCACTATTAAGAGATTGTAAAGAAAGCGGGAAAATTTAATTCCGTGGACATAAATATC
>CALMBD010000166.1 GCA_937861115.1 uncultured Bacteroidota bacterium
TGCTCCTCGGCAATGGCGACATCCTGACCGGCGGCGCGCATCAGGTCGAACAGAAAATATGGATACAGCGGCTTAATCCGCAAGGCGCAATTAAATGGTCCAGGTTGTATAAAACCAACGGGAACGCCAATCAGGCGGTTGATATACAGCAAATGACGGACGGTAGCATTCTGGTGGTCTATCGCGCCCTGGTTCAGGGAGCAGGTACGGTAAGCGGCTGGATGAAAATCACCGATGCCGGCGACTTCGTCTGGAACCGGCAAAGCACAACAGGCGCCGTGCTTTACAAAGCGCTTCCGCTGGCCGGCGGCGGGTATCTGCTGACCGGCGCCGACAACAGCGCGCCCAATAACAGCAACGCGCTGGCGATAAAGATCAATGAAGACGGGCAGGTGCTCTGGCACACCAGTTTCGGCGATGTCATCAGAACCGAAAACCTGCGGAAATGCTGGGAAAACAGCGAAGGATTTATCTATTGCGCCGGCGTATCGGATAAGTTCAACGGCGATAGAGAGGGTATGTTGACCAAACTGGCGCCCAACGGAACGGTGTTATGGTCGCGGCGATACGGCATTCCCGCCACCATTGAAGAGTTCACTTCGGTTGCCCCGTTTAGCGGCAGTACCGATCTGCTGCTGGCAGGCCATTCGCTGAGTCCGGGTTTTGAATACGACAGGGTGTTGCTGGTCAGGGTCAGCAGCGCAGGCGACCTCAAATGGGCGCGAACCTATGAGTACCCTGACCTCGACATTGCAGGTATTGACCTGCTCGCCATTCCGGGAGATCAATTTCTCGTCTCTATTGCCAACCTCAGCAATGGCCTGGGCAGCCCGTCCGCCCTGATGAAAGTGGCCCAAAACGGCGACATTGCCTGGAAATACGAGTACAAAACCGGTGGAGAGCGCAATATTTTTCGAAAACTACTCTCTTCGGGCGGTGGCTTTATCGCTGCCGGCTCGTCGGTGATCAACGGCGACGAACAAGTGTACGTCGCCAGGATCGGCCAGGACGGGCTTATGCCGGGCAGTGAATGCTGTCCCACCGGCATCACTATCATTGTCAGAGATGCCGTTATCAATAATGAAACGTTTACCCCGGCATATCAGGACAACTTTTTCAGTACTGCGACTACCGCCAGTCAGGAGACGGCAAATCCCGTGGTGACCGAAATATGCAAGCCCATCGACCTCGATTTTGCGCTTTCCGACTCCAGTATATGCCCCGGCGAATGTATCGATATTACCCTCACCGGCAATTCACCCGATGTCAGTTACACCCTGACCACAACGGGCGGTATACCCGATCCTGACGTGCCCGGCCGGGTCTGCTATCCTAACCCCGGTACATTTTTCGTTGTCAGGAAAGGCGCCAACAGCGGCTGCATGAAGGAACAGGCCATTAAAATTATATCGGGCATTGCACCCGACGTCGTGCCCAACGCTTTTACCCCCAATGGCGACGGCGTTAACGACCGGTTCAGGCCCGTTTTCTTTTGCCCGGTTATTACTTCCCGGTTCAGCATTTTCAACCGTTGGGGTAAAAAGGTCTTTGAAAGTCAAAACCCGGACGATGCCTGGGACGGAAAGGTGGACGGGAAAGAGGCCCCGAGCGACGTATATGTGTGGTACCTGGAGTATGAGGCCGTCCGGGAGGGCATTGGTCAAAAATTGACACAAAAGGGAAGTGTTGCGCTGCTCAGATAATGCCGGGACAGGAATCCCCGTTTATCCACCATGACGAAAAACTGCTTCCTGCTCGTAACCTCTATCTGTTGCTTTACCATTATTCCTGCTTCAGCCCAGTTATCCTTTAAAAAAACGATCGCTCCTCCCGGAGTCAACCAGAACAATACCTGGGCTTTTGCCTTATCGGCCATCTCTTTTGATGCCAACACTTTGTACACATGCGGGTTTCAACATGCAGGTCCCGCCAGGGATAAAGCCGTTGTCGCTGCACTCACTGCAGGCGGAGATTTGATTTGGTGTAAAACATACGCCACAACACCCAATAATGAACAAGCGAAGGATATTGCACCAACCCCGGAAGGCAACCTGATCGTTTTGATGGAGCGGTCGAGCCCGGCCGGAAGCCAGATGGGCGCCATGAAAGTTACACCCAACGGCGACATCCTTTGGAGCAAAACATACGGGAATGGTCGCACCGGCGAAAAAGTCAGCGTCGTCGCAGACGGGTTTATCCTGGCCGGATCAGCCAAACAAGGTGGTATTGAAACGCCGCTTGTTCTGAAAACTGATCCGGATGGCAATGTCGTCTGGCAACGTTCGATCGAGTTGCCCGGAGTGTTCAATACTTTCACCAGTTCTGTGGTGGCAAACGACGGATCCGTTTTTGTTTCCGGAAATTACAGTACCGGAAGTGATATACATGGTATAGTACTAAAAATCACGGCAGCCGGCGCCATAGTATGGTGTAAGTCTTTTGACACGGGGGGATTTAATCTGTTTCGCGACCTGACTATGCTTAGCGACGGTACGATCGTTGCTGCTGGACAGGTTTCCGGACAGGCATGGATACTGCACCTGGACGACACTGGTAATGTTCTGTCGTCCAACGTCCTTTCTCCCCTGAATAATGGCTTTCTGGATGCCTCGAGCATAACAAGCACGCCTGACGACAAGGTCTTGCTTACCTTGTCTCTCGGTGTCCTGGCAAAGGTCGGCCCGGATGCTGCAATCGAATGGGCCTACCAACTCGGCAATATTTCCGATCCTGGCGCTACTTCCTTGTTTAAGGCGAACAACCTGCCGGGAGCAGGGTTCCTTGTTGCAGGTATTGACAAACCGGGCCCACTCAATCTCGACCAGATGCTGTTGGTTCGCACAGATCAGGATGGTCGGCCCGGCGATTGTTGTGTGAGTGCAATGTCTTACAACAGGTCTGCCAATACAGCAATGGTTAACGAAATACCCATCATACCTTCCGGGACGGTGGCCTCAGCCGACTACATCTTAGCCGTAGAAACCGTAACGCCTGCTATTGTTTCAATCTGCCAAAGCGCCCAGATCAATGCCGATTTTGACCTGTCCAGGGATTCTGTATGCCCCTTTGAATGCGTCGTATTGAGTCTGCCCGATTCCATTCCGCCGGATGCGCAGGTGACCTGGAGCTTTCCGCCCGGTGTAACGGTTGACAGCTCCGGGTCGCCCGATCTCTGTTTTGCGCAAAATGGAATGTATGAAATCAGTCTGACCATTAACCTCGGCACCTGCCGGGATTCGGTCTCGAAAACAGTTACCGTGGCCAGTGTGAAGGATCAGTTTCCCAACGCCTTCACCCCCAACGGAGACGACGTTAACGACCGGTTCAAGCCTGTTTACTTTTGCCCGGTGATTACCTCCAGGTTCAGCATTTTCAACCGTTGGGGCAAAAAAGTCTTTGAAAGTCAGGACCCGAACGATGCCTGGGACGGACGGGTAGACGGGGAAGATGCGCCGAGCGATGTATACGTGTGGCAACTGGAATACGAAGCGATCAGGGAGGGCGTCCGTCAGAAGTTGATGGAAAAAGGAGATGTAGCCCTGTTGCGTTGATACCGGTTATTTTGTTTTCCGTACCCGATTCAACGATAACAGGTTGATGCCGTTCCGAGGCAGTCCGCTTATTTTCTTACCGGCGAACTGTGCCGTTTCATCGTAAAAAAGGAACACTACCGGCGCCTCTTCGATCAATATCGCATCCATTTGCCGGTACAAGGCATAGCGCCGTTGCACGTCCGGCTCACGTAGACTGGCTTCATACAGTCGGTCGAACGCCGGATGATGAAATCCGGTATAATTGGGTGGCGCCGTATTTTTTGAGTAAAAGCAGGTGAAAAAACTTTCCGCATCCGGGTAATCTGCAATCCAGGACGCCCGAAAAAACGGCGCCTGACCGTTGCGCATGCGCTCGCGCAGGAGTGCCGTCTCCACCATTTCGAGGTTGACTTTAATGCCCAGATCCTCCCATTGTCGTGCAATGAAAGTACACAAGTCCAGGTAATCCTGGTTGCACAGCAGCGTGACCGGCGGCAGGCCTTTACCATTCGGGAAACCGGCATCGGCCAACAAACGCGCTGCACGGCTCGGGGTGTAGGCATACCCCGGCGCCGTCGTCTCGTCGAATGAAGGCAAACCCCGCGGCGTAAACCCCGATGATGCCGGTTTCCCAACGCCGTTTCGAAGCGTACGCAGCATTTGGGAGCGGTCAAAACCGCAATTGAGCGCCTGGCGCACTTTTTTCTGTTGAAGCGGATTGGCGGCGGTTGCCTGCTCATCCATGCGAATGCCCAGGTATTCCGTATTCAGGTAGGGGTTTTTCAAAAAATAAATATCCTGCGCCAAAGCAGGTTGCAGTTCGCCATCGGGGGTGAGCAGTTCGTTGATGTAGGAACTTTCCAGTCCGAAAAAATAATCCAGGTTACCTTTTTTGAATTCCAGGAATGCCGTTTTCCTGTCGGTGATAAAAGTTGTTTTTACTGCATCCAGATAGGGAAGGCGGTTTCCGGCGCTGTCTTTTTCAAAATAACGGTCGTTGCGCAACACAACCAGGCCCTGGTTTTCGGCCCAGATTTTGAACCGGAACGGCCCCGTACCGACCGGATGTCGCCTGAAATCCCGGCCATACCGTTCACACGCCTCCCGCGGCACGATGGAGGCGTACTGCATGGTCAGAATGGAAAGCATGGGCTGGAACGGCTCGGCCAGCCGCAGAATAAAAGTCGAATCGTCGGGAGCGCTGAACGGCGTGTCGGCTGCCACGCGGTCCTTGAAAATCCAGGACCCCGGTTTGGGCCATTCATCGTCGAGCAGCCTGTTGAAACTGAATACCACGTCGGAGGCCACCACTTTCCGCCCTTTACCACCCGGGAAGGCGGGATCGTCGTGAAAAAAAACATCATCGCGGAGGATAAAGCGGTATTGCAGAGCATCGTCGGATATCTCCCACTTTTTGGCAATACAGGGCCGGACCAGCAGGTCATCATCGAGTTGCAGCAGCCCGTTGAACAGGCAATCTATCGCCCAGATGTTGTTTTGGGTTCGGGCGAAAGCGGGATCGAGCGAAGTGATGGGGTTGTGCTGGTTGTAGCGGAAAGCGACCCGGCTGTCGTTCGACGGCGTCCCCGTCGTGCAGGCACTTGCCGCGACAAGCAGATACAAAAGCAGATTTCGGTACCGAAGCATCCTGATGATGTTTATAAACGCAAAGACCGCGCGGTGTACGGCAAATATAACGGGTTGTGAATGAGCGACCTAACGGTGTTGGCAACCTGTGGAAAAATGGAGGATAACTTCTTCGTTCAATGTTCCACGCGATGTTTCATGCCCGCCTATCTTTGCCCAAGTTAACCTGATGCGGATATGAAAATCACCTATTACGGTCATTCCTGTTTTATAGTTGAGACCGGCGGAAAACGCCTGCTGTTCGATCCGTTCATCTCGGCTAATCCGCTCGCCGGCAGGCTGGATGTCCATTCTATCCGCTGCGATTACATTTTTGTCACGCACACCCACTCCGATCATATCGCCGACCTGGAAACCGTGGCCGCCAACAACCCGGAAGTGCTGATCGTCGGCATCTGGGAGGTCAGCGCCTACTACAACGCGAAGGGTTTGAAAACCCACCCCATGAACAAGGGGGGCTGGTGGACCTTCAGTTTCGGCAGGGTTAAAATGGTACAGGCCGTGCACAGCAGTGTTTTCCCCGACGGCATGCCGGCGGGCGAACCGGCGGGTTATGTGATCGACAGCGCCGACGGTGTGCTGTACGTAGCCGGCGATACAGCGCTTACCCTTGACATGCAACTGATCCCTATGACCTGTCCGACACTCGACGCGGCCATCCTGCCGATCGGCTCCAACTTTACGATGGACTATGCCGACGCGGTAATTGCCGCCGATTTTTTGAAATGCAACCGCATCATCGGCTGTCACTACGACACCTTTGGATACATCAGGATTGACCACAAAGAAGCGCAGGCTACCTTCGAGGAGAACCGCAAGGAACTGATTCTGATGGACATAGGCGCTACAATCGAAATTTAAAACAAATTCCACCCGCCTGCCGCCGGCAGGTGCAAAGCATTGATCTTATGCTGAAAAACATGGGCAAAGTTATCACCATTGCCAACCAAAAAGGCGGCGTGGGCAAAACCACCACCGCGATCAACCTCGCAGCATCTTTGGCGATCCTGGAGAAAAAAGTGCTGCTCATCGACGCCGACCCTCAGGCCAACGCGTCATCCGGCGTCGGCCAGGCTGATACCAGCGAAAGCGTAGGGCTTTACGACTGCCTGGTGCATGGTATCGATCCGAAGGAGGCCATTCTGGAAACCGAAACGCCGAATCTCTATCTGCTGCCCTCCAATATCGACCTGGTTGGCGCAGACCTTGAAATGGCGGAAAAACCCAGTCGCGAGTACATCCTGCGCGGTGTGGTCAACGCCCTGCGCGACGATTACGATTATATTTTTATCGACTGCCTGCCCTCCCTTGGCCTCATCACCGTAAATGCGCTGGTTGCCGCAGATACGGTACTCATTCCGGTCCAGTGTGAGATGTTTTCTTTTGAAGGGCTGGCCAAACTTAAAAACACCATCGCGCTGGTTCGGCAGGGGTACAACCCCAACCTCCAGGTCGAAGGTTTGCTAATTTCCATGTACGACAGCCGTTTGCGGCTTGCCAACGCAATCGTCGAGGAGGTGCGCAACAGTTCCAACGATTACGTTTTCGAAACGATCATTCACCGCAACAGCCGCGTCGCAGAAGCGCCGATGTCGCACGTGCCGGTCGCCCTTTACGACGTCAGCAGTAAAGGCGCTACCAATTTTTTCAACCTCGCAGAGGAATTTTTGCGGAAAAACCACAATTGAAGATCATGGCAAAGACAAAATTCAGCACAGGCGGCGTCGCCGCACTCCTGCGCAATGCGGGACAACTGGAAAAGGCTATCCAGGAGAATCCGCATGAAGTCGTGCGTGAACTCGCCACCAATGTTATCATGCTCCCGATCCAGTATATCGAGGCAAACCGGGAACAACCGCGCCGTGATTTTGACGAGAAGGCTATAGACGAACTGACGACCAGCATCAGAACCCACGGGATCATTCAGCCGATCACCGTGCGCCGTCTGCACGATAAGGCGTACCAGATCATTTCCGGCGAACGCCGCTACCGCGCATCCCGGGCCGCAGGTCTGTCGGAGATACCCGCTTATGTTCGCCTGGCCAACGACCAGGAACTGCTTGAAATGGCGCTGATCGAAAACATCCAGCGCGAAGACCTGAATGCGATGGAGGTGGCTATTTCCTACAGTCGACTCGCTGCCGATTACAAACTCACCCACGACCAGATCGCCGGACGGGTGGGCAAGGACCGGAGTACCGTCACCAACTACCTGCGGCTTGTCAACCTGCCACAGTACGTCACCGACGCCATCCGCGACCGGAAGATATCCATGGGTCATGCACGCGCGCTCGTCGCCGTCGACGATATTTCCCTGCAGAACGCACTTTGCCGGCAGATCATCGAAGAAGACCTGTCTGTCAGGGCCGTCGAGAAGATCATCGCCGGATACCAGGAAGACCGGAAAGGCAAAACGCCGAAAGCGGACAAACGCCTGCCGGAGCACATGCGCAATATCCAGGACCAATTCAGCGCATTTTTCGGCACCAAAGTGTCGCTGAAACGCAACGAAAACGGCAAGGGCCAACTGGTCGTCAATTTCAACGACGACGCTGAACTTAACCGCCTGATCGACAGCATCGAAAAGCAATAACCGGCGTCCGTTCGGGGCTGGTGAAGGTTATCGAAGTACCATAAATTTTCGCGTGACCGCTCCGTTCGCGCTTTCTATTTTCAAAAAATATATGCCACCGGGCAGCCCTGACAGGTCGAGAGATAAATGATTCATCTCCCGGCCTGTCAGGCGCCACGGCCCGGCGATTTGCCGACCGAATCCGTCCGTTATCCGGGCGGACATTTCGGCATTTTCGGCAAAGTTTCCTCTGACTGTCAAAGACTTATCTGCCGGATTAGGGTAAATGCCGAATGCCGGCCATTCCATATTTGCGGTATGCGTCGTGACGGTGTCCTCTTTTTCAAAATTGGCTATCAGGGTCGTATTCCCGGCAAGCACAATACTGGTTGAATCGTCGGCGCCCAGACCGGGTTCCGACCAACCTGTAAACAGATAGCCGGGATTGGCGATCGCCCGGACAGGCAGGGAGACTCCGGCAAAATAGATACCCGACCAGGGCAACTGCGCTGCCGTGGGGGATACAGTATTCACTTCTACCCTGCCCCCGCCGGGAGGATTGGCTTTGATTTCCAATTCAGCCAGTCCAAGGGCCTCAGGTACTGCCTTCAGTATTTCCTGACGCACATAATCGGGCCGGTCGAATGCGAACTGCCGGGTCGTTTCGATGTTAGCCAGCCAGTAACTGTCGTAATTGCCGAACCACCAGCGTTCGTAGTGTCTGGAAATCTCGGGCTGGTACAGGGTTCTGAACACGTCGAGCCGTTCGCTCACACGTGCAGGCAGGAAGGCCGTATTCAACATATCGGCCAGCCGATTGGCAAAATCGCGGCGGAACCCGGCGTTTTGCCAGCACCGGCGGAACAGCAGGGTCGCCCAGTCGGGGTTGGGCCAGACTTGAGAGGTATCGTCGAGCAGGCGCGCCAGCGCATCAGGCGACGCATCGCCGGTATTCCAGCCGCCATATTGCTGAAACAGTCCGAAGGTAAAATCAAGGTCGTACGTCATCCAGCGCCATTTCCCTTCGGGCGAACGCTGGCGAAAGCGGCGGACGTTATTGCCCGGCCAATCTTCATTTTCCAGGTATATGTTGAAAACGCAATAGTCGAGGAAATTGCGTGCGTCTATTTGCCGTTCCAGGGTTTTGAAAAGCGAATCATTATCAAAACCACTGGTCTGTGACAGGTAACCGAACAGATCGTTCCAGGCGACAATATCTCCATTGCTTACCGACCCAAAGTTATCGACAAGGTCAAACGTATCGCTGCTCCAGTTAAAATGCTGCTGCACATAAAAGCGGTTCATACGCTCTCGTATGTTGTGTATGCCCCAATATTTCCCGTTCAGGTACAACACTGCCGGTCGCCAGGCCTGGGTATACAAGGCAGGCGCTGCCAGTATATCGCCCATATCGCTTCGGTCGGTCAACAAACCGGATGCAAACTCATCGCGGAATTGCAGTACGCACCAGTCCTGTCCGCCGTTCCGCAGCACAAATCGCCGGTAGGATTCAAAAGGCAGTTCCGGAAACAGGGGGTAGGCGATGGTGGGATTACCCAAAGAGCCTTTTGCACTGATTTCCAGCGATTTCTGAGGCTGGGAAGCGCTTGCCGAGCCCTGTATTTCCACTGCCACCAACTGGTTGAATACGGCGTCGTTTGCTTCCGGAACAAACATTTCGATGTTGGCCACAGCCGTCAGATCATCGAGGTATTTTACATAAATACCTGTATCCGCATTAAAAAAAGCAGCCGGATCAAACACCAGTGAAACCACCGGAAAGGTATGCTCCACCCCGGCCAGATAACTGTGTGTCGTCACTTGCGATGGCGCAGATCCGGTTGCAAAAGCCCGCGCCCGAAGCACCGCGATCGAATCAAATTGAAATGGTATTCCATCGTACAACGCAGCCGAAGAGTCAGGCTCCCTGCCATCCAGGGTATACCTGATCGCCGCGTCGGGTGTGGAACAGGCAAGACTGATGTTCACCGTTCCGGTATACACACCGCCGGGTGTGGAAAACTGTACCGGGTCTGTGATGGCTGCGCCCTGTGAAAACGCAATCCCCGTACTGATCGGGATCAGAATAATGGTAAAAAAACGCGATATCATATTCATGAAGGATTGCATGTGTTCTGGTTGCCGCTACACCGTTAATTCCAGCACCACTTCAGCGGCATGCGGTGCATCTTTCCGCACTACGGCATGCTCAGGCAGCGGCAACATTTCCGTCAGGACAATCGGGGCCGTATTTTTTCTCAGGCATCTGGCAAACAGCAACATGGAAACCGGGCTGCTCCGGTCGAAATATTGGGGTTTGGCGCCTGAAAACCGGGCAAAAAAACGCTCCGGAACGCCTGTTTCCTGCAAATCATCGTTCACCATGAGGAAAAACCCGGCATCATCCCTTTGCTTCAGCCAACGGCCTGCCCATGCGGCAGTCAAGGTCCATGATGAACGCATCAACACCAGATCCCGGTATACGATCCGCTCCTGCCGGCTCCAGCCTGTATCCGGAACGGTTTGATTCAAATGCTCCGGCACGAGGGCTTCGATGGAAACATATGGCATACCCAGGTTCCAAAGCAGTTGGAGTACCGGAGGTCGCAGCCGCGCTACTTCAAGACCCAGATCGGTCATTATTACCGGATTTCCCGATTTTTTATCCAGGAGTTGCGGACCTTCGGTCGTTTTACAAATAGCCAGGTCCGCTATGAGGATTGTTCTGCCGCCCGGCAACGCATCCGTGCGGCCACCCGGCACAATCAGCGCATCAGGGTGCAGCAATGGCTGAAAATTGGCATTCGACCAGCCCTGCCAGGGGAAAGGGACTGAGTCGTTCCAGCCCGCCAGTGCGTGCCGCAGGTCGTCGGGGAACAGGTGCGCCCAACGCGCAAACATCTTCCCCCCGCCAACGTACAAGCCGTTCACCACTGCCTGCCAAGCGCCTCCGGCTGCCGGCAATAACTGGAGCAATGCGCCGATCTTTCCTTTAAAACGAGCGGAAACTCTGGAACTTGAGGCGGCTTGCCCGTGATTCAGAAAATCCTGTGCAAAGTCCAGAAAATCAATTGTTTGCCTGTTTTTTAAACGCTCGTCGGCGAAGTTGAATATCCTGGCCTGCAGCGGTGGCAGATGCTGCGCGGGACTATTCTGCCAACATTCCGCCAGTTGCGCAGCCAGGTTACTGATAGCATCGGGCGGCACCGCCACAACCACATCTGTTTTTCGGTCTTCAAATAATACCTGCTCCGGTGGAATAGCCGGCGCCGTTTCATGCAACTGCTCAAAAAACAATTTTGCCTGTCCGGCAGCAGCCACCTGGGTTTCCTTCGCTGCTTCCACCGACTGAAAAGAGATGGTTTTTGCGGCAGTCCGCAGCCATTGAACCAGTACCGCTGCGTCGACAAGCACCTGCGGAGGATGCGGCAGGAATCCGAGGTACTGGTAAAGCCGCTGGCACCAGTCCGGCGCAAGCCCTTTTACCGGCAATTCCCATTCGAGCAACCCCAGGTCGATCAGTTCGAGCAACAAAGACTCCAGGGCCGCCTGATCGGCATCAATACTGTTGCCCAAATGCTCCAACAGGTCGGCGAAAGGCAGTTTTCGATCGGCGCCGAGCAGCAATTCCATAACCAGACTGGCAACGGGGTTTTCCGCAATTTGCTGGAATGATTCATTTTTTCCGTCAAAATAGAGCCATCGCCGGTCGTGTGCCGAGGTGATACAGGGATTCAGCGATACCGAAAGCGAGCGGTAGAACGCGGGTATTTTTAAAAGTATCTCATAAAGTGCCGGTAAAAAGCCGACGTTGGGCGTGATATACGACTGCGGCGTGGAGAGAAATGCCAGTTCTGCCATATCTGCCATTTCTCCGGCAGCGTCGAAGGGGCGCCACAGCGAAACTGTTGTCAGTCGGCTTAACGGCGAGGTCTTGACCACGGCCCGGTTGAGGTATTGCAGTACGGACAGCGCGGTCTGCCGGTCTTTTTTGACAAATGTTTCGGTTTCTTTACTGCAAAAACCGGGCAACCGGTCCAGCAGGTCGTGCGAAATGAAAAGCAGGGAGCGCCGGATTTCTTCCAGTTGCGCCACATCCTGCAAAACGCGGTAATTGGCTGCCAACAACCCCGCATAGGCTGTCTTGCGGGTCTCCCGGTCTGCGCGCTGCTGCTTCCACCCTATTAACAGGGACAGCAAGTGTGCCGCATGGGGTCCGGTTTCCTGCTCCAGGTCATGCATAAAAGCATCAGAAGGCGGTTTGCGGCGCTGAAAAAAGGCCTTTCGGGCGTTGTAGATTTTTGTTCGGAAGGGAGTATCGCCCGATGAGGTCAGCAGCACATCAAAGGCCTGCTGTATGGCTGCCGTTGAAGGATAGTTTACCGCTTTCGCTTCAGAATCAGGGGGGCGAAGACGATCAAGCCACAGCAAAGGCAACCCGGCAGTGCGGATTAGCATCATGGGAAATATCGCTTCCTCGCGGTTGGTCGTCATGCCTTGCACCATAGCCCGCGCAAAATGCACACTTTCCCCGATTCTGATGATGAAAAATGTTTTTCTCGTCTTTTTATCCCTGCTGTCCGCGCTGCTGCCGGCGCAACAGCCTCAAAGCGGGCATTTTGTGTGGGGAGCCGGCATGGGATTCGAAACACAACTGACAGGCATTCAACCCATAGACCTTGCCGAGCCAGATCAAATGCGGGTGGAAAGCCGGCGCCATGCATTTGGAGGAAGCCTGACTGTTTTCGGGAGATGGCAGTTCTGGCGCGGATTGTCTATCCAGCCGGCTCTTTCCCTGGCTGACCTTCAGAGCGAGTTATACTTTAACCGGGACGGCGTAAAAAAATACCGCTTTACGGATGTGGAGATCCCCCTGCATCTTGTATTGACCAATTCCAGCGGGCATTTTCCCCTGCGGGGTACCGTATTGCTTGGCGGGCGGCTCGGCTGGAATTTTGCCAGCCAGCCATCGGAATACCTGAGCCTGTTGCGCGAGCGTCTCGCCCTGGATGCCGGTCTGGGTGTTGAAATCCGGTGGGGAGACTGGCGCCTTCAACCGGAGATCGTGTATTCGCACGGTATGAACAACATGCACGACGTAATCAATGCCCGGTACGACTGGGTGGTTGGCCGCGTGGTACGTGACCGGCTGACATTCAGGATACTGGCCTGGATGGACAAGACTGCGGGTAAATAGGTCCGCCTATTTTGAATTATTTTCAGACATAAATGCTGCCGCGCCTTCCAGTTCTTCATAAAAAGCCTCGCCGTATTTCCGGATCAGGGCGTCTTTGACAAAACGGAATACGGGTACTTTCTCCTTTTTGCCCATGGAACAGGCGGCAGAACAGATGTCCCACTCGTGGTAATTGAGCGCCTCAAACCCCAGTTCTTCGTTTTTTTCAATCCGGACCGGGTATAAATGGCAGGAAATTGGTTTCTGAAAATCGACAACACCTGCCTTCCAGGCCTGTTCGATGCCGCATTTGGCGATGCCCAAAGCGTCGTAGGTCATGTAGGCGCAAGGCCCGTTATTGATCAGAGGGGTCACCCATTCGTCCGTTTGTTCAAAACGGAGGTATTTTCCCTCGCGCTCGATTACATCGATCCCGGCAGGACTCAAAAAAGGCTTTACCCGGTCGTAAATAGCATCCAGCACAGCCAGTTCAGCCGCGTCGAGCGGGGCGCCGTAATCACCTTCCCAACAACAGGCGCCCTTGCAGGCGGCAAGATTGCATACAAACTGCTGTTCAACCAGGTCGTCGCTGACGAGTTTATCTTGGACAATGATCATAGCCTATCGGTCTGTCAGTTTTTTTAATATTTCCTGCATTTTCTTCCTTTCGTCGCGTTTTTGCACCGTGGTCGGCGGCGCAGCGCGCTCCGCACAACCGGCCAGCGCACAGCGTTCGCAGGCTATATTGACGGTTATCCGCGGAATGGCTGGGTCGTTCCAGAACCGAATGGTGCGTTTGGCGTGGTCGTCGAGTAAAACGCCGAGAGTGACACTTACGTTGCGGCCGATTGTCGGGTAGCCAGGTTTGGCGACTGCGATGCACAGGTATTCCTCGCCGGAGTCGAGAAAAGCCGCGCGTTGAACGCCCGTAAGCAGGTTGGGGTGGGTCAAACTGATCCCTTGCCGTTGTTGCTCCTGTAAATTCCGCAGCAGAGTGAGCGACAGCCAGCGGCGGCAGTAGTGCTCATTCAGACCCGACGCGTGCGGCTGGTGGCGGCGGTTGAGGTGCAGTTCCTTGTCGATATCGAAACCATCGCGGTCAAGGTCGTGGATAAAACGCTGGAAAAACACCTTGTCCAACCGAAAGTCGTTGGTCAAAACATTAAACCGCTGGAACAGCACTTCGGGACTGGCCTGGTACTTGGCCATCATATCGAGCAACAGTTGTCCATCCCACTTTTCCTGTTTGAAAAAGGCGCCTATGTCGCGCACAAAGGCCCGCCGGTTGACCAGAATAGCCACGGCAAAATAGGCCGCCCGGTAATTGTTGAGCGTTTCCTCAAACGAATTGACCCGCAACAGGTTGGAAGCCAGCGGGCGTTCTTTTACAGCCAGCACATTGAACCCCAGTTCCTTGGCCAGTTGAAAGGCGCGCTGGCGTTCGTTGAGTCGGCTGTTGACAAGCAGGCGTTTTTTGTTGGGATTGAAAACCGAGCGCAGGCTCTGCAATTCCGGGTATTTATCGAGCCCTTTATCGTCGATCCGATATCCGAACTGGGTCTTCAGGATATCGCCCAGCAAGGCAGAAGGCACGCCGCCGTTGTCGGGCAGGTTGTTTTTTTCGACAAAATCATCTGCCGCCTGTTCAATCTCTTCGAAATAATTGGAGCGGAGTTCCTGATAGGCGCGCAATGCAGCGAAGAAAAAGTTCTCGTCGCGCAGCGAGTAATTCCTGGCGATCTCCAGCAAGGCTGAAATAAACGCATTGACGCGGTCGGGGGATCGGGCAATGATCTCCACGACCTGCTGCACTTCGATGCCGAACAGGTCGAGCGGCAGTTCATTGAGAAAATTGCTTTGCAATAATTCGCCCAGCGGCGCAAACTGTTTGGTGAGCTCCGGGGAGATCAAAAATTCCGGCGTGATACCCAAAGCGATGGCCAACCGCTCCCGGTTTTCTGCCTGGGGATATTTCTTCCCCTTTTCAATCTCATTGAGGTATGAGATCGATATACCCGTCTGCCTGCTCAGTTCTTCAAAATTCCAGCCGAGTTCCTGGCGGAATTGTCTGACTTTCAGTCCCAGGATGATGCGTTGATGTTGTGTGGTAGCCATCTGCAGGTGCAAAAGTAGTGAGAGAACCGGGAGCCGTAAGTGCCTTTAGAAATTTTTACCAAAAACCCTACTTTTGGCCCGCAACCACCCCGCTCACGTCTATCACATTCTTATACCTCCATGCGTCAACAAATTGTAGCCGGAAACTGGAAAATGAACAAGACCCTTGAAGAAGGGCTCGAACTTACCAGAAGCATTCTCGAAAAAGTGGAAAAGCCAAACGGACTGGTCGTTATTGCGCCTCCGCTCACCCACCTGCGCGAAGTGGGCAAGATGATCAAAGTGCGAAAATATTTTCACCTGGCGGCCCAGAACTGCCACCAGGAGGAAAAAGGCGCATATACGGGAGAGGTCTCTGCCGATATGATCGCGTCCTGCGGCGCCGAGTTCGTCATCATCGGCCATTCCGAACGGCGGCTTTATTTCAAGGAAAAAAACGATGTGCTGGCCCAAAAGGTCAATGTATCGCTGGCACGCGGCCTGCGGCCCATCTTCTGCTGCGGCGAACCGCTCCACATCCGGGAGGTGGACACCCATGTCGGATATGTCGCCAAACAATTGAAAGCCAGTCTGTTCCACCTGAAGGAAGAGGATTTCCGCAAGGTAGTGATCGCTTATGAACCGATCTGGGCTATCGGCACCGGCAGGACGGCCAGCAGCGATCAGGCCCAGGAAATGCACCATGCCATCCGCGTACTGGTCGCCAAGAAATACGGCAAGATTGTCGCGCAGGACACCAGCATTCTCTACGGCGGCTCCTGCAATGCCCAGAACGCCCCCGAATTGTTTGCCCAGCCCGATGTGGACGGCGGACTGATCGGCGGCGCATCCCTCAAGGCGGATGATTTTGCGGCCATTGTGGCTGCCATGAAATAGTTGATTGGCGTTTGGAGCAGTGCGCCTTTCAAACGCCAAAAATTTAACTGATGAAGCTATGCTGAACGAAGCGTTCCTCCAATTCCTGTACGAACTGTCGCAAAACAACAACCGCGAGTGGTTCGAGTCCAACAAGAAGCGCTTTGAGACGGTGGTCAAAAAGCCGTTTGAGGCAACAGTTGAAGCCGTAATCGAGCGCCTCCGGGCGTTTGAACCCGATTTTACGGCTACTCCCAGGGATTGTATCTTTCGAATTTACCGGGATACGCGTTTTTCAAAGGACAAAACGCCGTACAAGACGCACGTCGGCGCCATACTGACCAGCCGCGGGCGGAAAAACATGGAGCAGCCCGGCTATTACCTGCACATCGAATTTGGCAACCTGATGATGGGCGGCGGCGCCTATTTTCTCGAAAAAGAACCCCTCCGAAGGGTTCGCACTGCCATTGCACAGGACCCCGAAGCGTTTAGGGCACTGGTTTCCGACAAAAATTTTGTGGAAAAATTCGGCGAGTTGAAAGGCGAAAAAAACAAGGTATTGCCGCCTGAATTCAAGGTGGCGGCGCAAGCGGAGCCCTTGCTCGCAAACAAGCAGTTCTATTTCATGGCCGAAACCGACCCTGCACATGCAATAGGCAATGACTTCCCTGATTTTGCCGCCGATTATTTTCGAGCCGGCAAGGCCTTGAACGACTTCTTCAGGCGCGCAATCGGTTGATGTTCAGAACCATCCTGTTTTCCGCTTGGACCTTGTGCTTCCTCCCAGTCCCAATACGCCCAGCAAGCCCCTGGTCAGTTCGCGTGCAACGGTGCGCCCGATCTGGCGTGCCAGCGGGTCCTTCGTGATCGTTTCTATCACGCTTTTTTCTTCCTTGCCTTTCGGTTCGGGTTTCTGCTTTGCAGCAACCGCGCCGGCTTCTGCCAGTTTTTCGTTCAGGATTTCATAGGCGCTTTCGCGGTCGACGACCTGGTTGTACTTGCGCGCAATCGCGGAGCGGCTGATGATGCCATCGATCTCCACCGGCGTCAGGATGTCCATGCGGCTTTCGGGTGCACGGACGAGCGTGTGTGCCAGCGGCGTCGGGATGCCCTTCTCGTTGAGTACACTGACGATGGCTTCGCCGGTGCCGAGGCTGGTGAGCAGGTCTTCAGTCTGGTAGTACTTGGTAATCGGGTAGTTTTCAGCCGCCAGTTTGATGGCTTTGCGGTCTTTTGCCGTGAAGGCGCGCAGCGAGTGCTGGATTTTCAGGCCGAGTTGCGCCAGCACACTTTCCGGCACGTCGGCCGGGTTTTGGGTGATAAAAAAGACCCCCACACCTTTGGAACGGATCAGTTTGACGATCGTCTCGATCTGCTGGAGCAATACCGCGGATGCTTCCTGGAATACCAGGTGGGCTTCATCGATAAAAATACAGAGTTTGGGCTGCTCCACATCTCCCTCCTCTGGGAAAGAAGCGTATATCTCTGCCAGCATCTGGAGCATAAAGGTGCTGAACAGTTTGGGCCGGTCCTGAATATCGGTAAGGCGCACGATGCTGATCATGCCGCGCCCGTTTTCGTCCATCCGGATCAGGTCGTGTACATCGAAAGACAGTTCGCCGAAAAACACTTCGGCGCCCTGCTGTTCCAGTTCCACCACCTTGCGCAGAATGGTTCCGGCGGTGGCACTGCTGAACTGCCCGTATTCGGCTTCAATTTCTTCCTTGCCTTCGTTGCCCAGGTATTGGAGCACTTTTTTAAAATCCTTGAGGTCGAGCAGGGGCAGGCTATTGTCGTCGGCGTATTTGAACACGACTGCCACTACCCCACCCTGGGTGTCGTTCAGGCCGAGTATCCGGCTGAATAGAACGGGCCCGAACTCGCTTACCGTAGCGCGCAGGCGGGCGCCTTTTTCGCCGGAAAGGGTCAGAAACTCCACGCTGGCGCCGGTAGGATGCCAGGTGATACCGATCTTGCCGCAGCGTTCGGTTATCTTGGGGTGATCGGTGCCGGGCATGGCCACGCCCGAGAGATCACCTTTGATATCCATGAGCAAACTGGGCACCCCGTTGGCGGCGAGTTGCTCCGCAAGCACTTGCAGTGTTTTGGTCTTACCGGTACCTGTGGCTCCGGCGATCAGTCCGTGGCGGTTCATCGTGCGCAGGGGCACCTTGATCTGCAATCCCTGTATCGATGCGCCGTCGAGCATGGCGCCGCCGAGAATGATGGATGCGCCTGAAAAATTGTAGCCCGCCTGGACTTCGGCAATGAAAGTTTCTTTATTGGCCATGTTTGTATGATTGTTCCGTTTCAGCGTTTATTCGCCTCAAAAGTAGAACAGGAATCCGTATCGGGATCAAAATAATTGAGATTAATGCGGGTTTTGCCCGACGTATTGTATTTTTACCCATACCATCCGTTCACCTCCTCCTTCTACCTTAAAACCAACACTATGCTCACCCGTATCATTTTCACATTTCTGGTTGTTTTTGCCTGGCTGGTTGTATTCTGCCTGGGCGCTTTTATCAATACCAACCCGCTGCGGCAGGGCTTACAAGACAACTTTAACATTGGCGATCTGATGCTGATCGTTTTGTCCTGGATACCCACCAATATCGCATTCCTGTCCATCCTGGCCGGTTTGATGGGCGCCCTGAGTCGCGGACTGCTTCAACAGGTGGAAGAAGAGGTAGTTCAGGAAGCCCCGGTAAAAAAGAAGAAAAACCGGATTTTGGGCGGCATGGTGGCAGGGTTCATCTTCTATATGGCGTTTATGGCCGGCGCGTTTATCATGGTGGACGAGCCCTTCGCCAACACCACGGAAGCACAATACTACCGCATTGCCGGCTTCATTTCATTTATCGCCTTTATCGCAGGTTTCCGGCCGGCTATCCTTCGCCTGATCCTGGAAAAAATACCCGGCTTCTAGCACTTGCCCGTCACTGAAATTCCTCTTGAAGTTTCTTTAAAAATTGCTTCGAGGCGAAATCAAACCCGGCCTGAAATAACCCGGACAACGGTCCGTGATTTGTATTTTTTGAAAAAAAGCCCTAAATTGCAGCAGTCCGGTCATTTTCTTCCGTTACTGCCCGACCGGGTATCTCCGTTATACTCTTTATATGTTTTTTTAACCCGGAGGTGACAGCCATCTCCACAACACACAAAACGTTCAAAATATGGTAAAAGAACCTTATTTTCCACAAGCGATCCAATGGGCGCAAAAGCGCGGCCTGAATAACATAAAAGCAAACTGGGAAGACTACGAGACGCCTTCACAGTTCAGCAAAAACGACGACGAAACGCCTTTTATACCTGATATAACCGGTAGCGGTACTGGTGGAAAGGTTTATGTTGAAATTGCCCTGAAAACCGGAGATGTCGAACGCTCGGTTTCCAAATGGAAACTGATGAGCACCCTTGCGTCCATGAAGGGCGGAAAGTTTTTCCTGCTGGCGCCCAAAGGGCATAAGACCTTTGTGAGCCGTATGCTGGAAAAATACCGGATGCACAACGCACAAGTAATTGACCTGCAATAATATAAGCCCGGAGCAATTGCATGGGCAACTGCTCCGGGCTCGTTAGTTGATAGGGATAAAGTTATTTCGCCCTCATGCACGTGGCAACAACACCACCTGCTTTGAGTGCACCTTGTTTCCCTGCTGTACACTCAGAATATAGGTTCCCGATTTGTTTCCGGAAAGGTTGAGTTGTTCGTTGAAATATCCGTTGAACTGGTTCATTACCTTGCTATAAACCGTTCTGCCGCTTATGTCGGTCAGCCGCACCGTTGTAGGTACTGCTTCCGCCTCGAAGGTCACGGTCAGCGGGCCTACTGTGGGACTCGGATAGGCTTCCAGCGACTCCAGCGGTAGCGTATTGTCCGTATTTAGTGGTTTTTGCCCTTGCGGCACGTCTCTTTGCTGTACTTCCACCACTTCCTTCACCGTTTCGGGAGCGCCGGGCGTCAGGCAGGTCTTGAACGTCGCATCGATAGTAATCCGTTCACCGTCGCGCATGACAGTAAGCTGGAACGGATCGCCGGGGCTGTGTTTGTCGCGCTCGTAACGCAGTGCCTCACTCGAGTTGACAGGCTGGCCGTCGAGGTACAATATTACATCGCCGGGTTGTACGCCGCTTTGCTTGGCCGGCGTTT
>CALMBD010000167.1 GCA_937861115.1 uncultured Bacteroidota bacterium
TGCCCAATGCCACACTCGTGCTGGCCGTTTGGGCTCTGGGTGGTGTGATCGCACTCACCGGAGCACTGACATTCAGCGAGTTGGGCGGCATGTATCCCAAATCAGGCGGCGTATACGTGTACCTCAAGGAGGCCTACGGCGACATGACAGGTTTTCTTTATGGCTGGGTCATCCTGCTGGTTATCAATACGGGCGCCCTGGCCGGCCTTTGTGTCGCCTTTGCCGAATACCTGAAAATCTTTGTTCCCGGCATGAGCCAGGGCGTCAAAACGGCCGTCGCAGCCGTCACTATGCTGGCGCTCACGGGCATCAACATTCTGGGGGTTAATGTGAGCCAGAGCCTGTCGAACCTGTTTACCGGACTAAAACTGCTGGCTATAGGCGGTATCGTCGTTGCCGGGTTCCTTTATTTTGATCCGGCCAGGGTTCATCTGGATTTTTCATTGGATAAAAACGTACCGGTTCATCTGACGACCGCCATGCTGACAGGACTGATCGGGGTGCTTTTCTCAGTGGGCGGGTGGCACCACGCTTCCTATCTTGCCGGGGAAGCGATCGATGCGCCGCGAACCGTACCGCGCGCAATGTTCCTGGGTGTAATCATCGTGTTGGTCATGTACCTGCTGGTCAACCTGGCCTACATGTTTCTGCTGCCGCTGGAAGCAATTGCCGAAACGCCACGGGTTGCCGGAGATGCCATGGCAACGATAGCGCCCTGGGGCGGCAAGGCTGTTGCAGTGGCAATAGCCCTGTCCATATTCGGCACGATCAGTATCTACACCATGTCGGCGCCCAGGATATACTTTGCAATGGCCGAGGACGGCATTTTTTTCAAACAACTGGCATACGTGCACCCCCGGTGGCGCACGCCGGTGGTGGCCATGCTGGTTCAGGTTGTTTGGGCCATCGCTGTGCTGCTGTTTTTTCAGGGACTGTTTGACAAGATTATCACTTTCGTCACCTTCATGGATATCGCATTCATGGGGCTTGCGGGTGCGGCCGTGTTCGTGTTCCGGATAAGGAAAAAAGACGCGGAACGCCCGGTGCGGGTATGGGCTTATCCACTGGTACCCCTGGTTTTTGTTCTGATCTCGGCGGCTTTTGCACTGAATACTCTAATGGAACAGCCGGAACAGGCACTCCCCGGACTGGGGTTATTGCTGATCGGCATACTGGTATTTTGGGTATTGAAAAAACGCGCCGGGGGTGTGGCAAAGCAATAGCCGGGGATATCTATTGAAGGTCAGGTTAAAGGCCCTGCACCACCCGGAAACCGTACTGGTCGTCGCGGCTGTCGGGCGAACGGATGCCGCCGTCAGAGATGCGAATGGCGGAGGCCATGTTTTTCCATGACCCGCCACGCACTACCCGATACCGCCCGTACGATGCTGTATTCCAGTCCCAGCACCACTCCCACACATTTCCGCTGAGGTCGTAAAGTCCGATTCCGTTGTGTTTCTTGCCAGTCGCCACCGCTCTGGTACGATTTCCGGAATTACCCTTGTGCCAGGCTACTTCATCGGCCTGGTTGCTGCCTGCGTATTCGAAGGCGGCTTTATTTGGGCCTCCGTGTGCAGCATATTCCCACTCTGCCTCTGAAGGCAGGCGGAACCCGCCGGCATTATCCCGGCGGGTCACGGTCCATTTCAACTTGTCGATATCGCTGATATTATCGGCGTCTTTCTGCTCCCGGTCGATTGTGTAGACGGGCGCCAGTCCGAGTTGTGCACTAAGCCAGTTGGCATATTCCACAGCGTCGTACCAACTGACGAATACCGCCGGATTGTTGCCTTCCCAGCCCCAACCAGGTCGTTTGATAGTGCTTTCATCCAGCATATCCTTCCCCTGATCGTTCAGGAAGAGGTTATACTGCCATACCGTGGTTTCCGTTTTGGCCATCTTAAATCCTGAAACGTCGCCGCTTCCTTTTACGACAACCATGACAGGGTAGTAACGGGCCTTCAATGCCTCAAAACGGGCAGGGGAGAGCCGTTGGATTGCGTTTCGAAGCGCTGTCCGATCGCCTGTTGTACCGGTACTGCCGCCTTTGCCCATCAGCGCGGCTACGTTTGCAATAATTTGTCTGGATTTCTCCTGTTGCCCGCTTTCATTGAAAAAATAGGCAATTTCAAGCAATGCATCCGCCACCTTGGGTTTCTTCTGGCCCAGTGCGGCGGCATTGGTCAACCTGGAAAGCGCGGCTTCATAGTGCAATCCGTTAATATCCTGTGCTGCCTCCAGCAGGGCCTGCTCGACGAGATTATCGTTGGCCCGTTGCATGTTTTCCAGCGCCCGCTGTGCCGCTTCAGCATTGGTAAGGGCGATATTTTTTTGGGTATCCGCGCGCATTTCCTGTTGCCTGGCGTATACCGCGCTTGAATCGGCCAGTTTTTTTTGCCGGACGGCTACATCGGCGTTGGCCTCGGCCAGGCGCCGCTGTTCGGTGGCGATATTTGATTGTCTGTTGGCCCAGAAGAAGGCAATTGCCGCCAGGATGGCCAGTATACCCACACCCAGTGCAAAAACATTGGCGCGTTTTTTTGCCTTTTCGGCGGCTTCCTGCAGGCGTTCCGCTTCGGCCCGGCGTGCGGTTTCTTCGCGGGCCTTTTCCTCCGCCGCCTTTGCCCGTTCAAGGGCTTCGAGGCGCTCCTGTTCCTTTCGCTGCTGTTCCAGCGTGGCTTCTCGCGCCTTGCGCGATTTCAGCATCGGTGCGATGAGGGTATCGTGGCTGATCTCGTAGTTGTATCCTCCCAGCGTGTTGAGTTCGCGGCGGATGAGGTAGGTGCGTTCGAGGTTTTTGAGCAGTTCGGGCGCAATGCCAAGGCTTTGGGAGAGTTCTGCCGAGTCGCGGCTAAGGCGCCGGGCATCACCGGTTTGGGCATCCACAAGCAGCAGGCCGTCCTCCAACACACGGCGGGCCGGGAGTTGTTCCTCGTCCGGCAATTCGCTGATACGGTTTTGGTAATAATCTTCGTATACCGTGTCGAAATCAGGCAGATCGGCGGCTGTCACGATCGTCAGACCGCGTTCATTGACCCGTTTTTCGATGGAAGCGCACACGATTTGCAACTGAAATGCCTCGATCCGGCCCTTGCTCGCGGCATCTTTGCCGGAGAGTTCGCCGAGCATCTTTTCAAGGGCATCTTCACTGTAGCCGAATTCGGGGCCGGCGCCTTCCCCCAACAGGGCAACGGGCAGTGAAGCGGGCATCACGATTGCTTCGCGGGCCTGCCTTACATCTAATGCCTGAAGCTCGTATCGCTTGTTCAGAATTGCCGGCAGGTAGTCTTTCATGCCGTCGAGCAGGCTGAGCCGGTCTGCCCGAATGGAGAACAACACCTTCGCATCGTAAGGTGTGGCGAGAAAAGCCCGTTGTTCGCGGGCGCCCGAACGCGCCGCAAGGCGAACATCCTGGGGGATTTCCTCATACAGCAATTCGGCTATTTCGGCCCGAAACTGCGCCTGCTCCTCTTCCGGATAGGAGAAAAACTCTTCGAATTGATCAAAAACGAGCAAAAACCGGGCTGTATCGCCGGCGGGTTGCCGCATTTTTAAATGGTGCCAAAGCCGGACTCCCGGCGTTAGCGTATTTAAAAATGCTGCGTCCTCAACCGGAAGAATGGATTCAAGCGACTTTACCACTGTCTGGAGCGGTGTCGCCGACTTGCCGGCGACGTAGGTGCCCAATCGTATCTCCAAAGGTTGGAACCGGTGCTTTTCGGGGGCATATGGATCCGTAAACCGGGGTATTACCCCTGCTTTCAACAGCGAACTCTTGCCATAACCGCTTTTAGCAAACAGCACAGTGAGTCGTTCAAGCAGGATCAGGTCATATAATTCTTCGATATCGCGGCTGCGGCCAAAAAAAAGGTGCTTTTCACTGGTCTCAAACGGGCGAACGCCCGGGTAGCGAAGATGTCGTGTGGTCATCATCAGTCGGGCAGGTTGGTTGCAAGATCATTGATATTTTTTACCACACGGTTATACAGCGTATCGAGGTTGCGACTGTCTTCGGTGCCGGCCTTCGTATCGTTTTCCCATTTGTGGTACCAGTTACTGACCATAACGGCCATGTCCTTGTCTTCAGGCTCTGTGAGCAATTTCATCAGAACTTCAAGGGCGCGACCGGTCTTGCCCTCTTTTAACAACCTCATAACCAGATGTTTATCTGGCTTTTCGGCATCTGCAGCGCCTTCATTCAGTTGCTCCTGCCAGCGACGGCACAATTCATCGAAGAAGGCTTCTCCCTCCCCGATAAACTTGATGTTGAACTGTTTGAGCAAAAATATCTGGTTGTCCTTGTTGCCGTATTGGGTGCTGAGCGCAACCTGCATCGGCGTATTGTCTTCACAAAGCAGGCGCAGCAGCAGTTGGGTATACCATTTGTCAAAATCAAAGCCGAGGAAAAAGAACGATCGCGCTTCGCCAAGGGCACGCCGCACCTTTTTTGGCAACCCGGGAGTACCCATGGCTGTTTTCAGCAGCCGAAACAGATCGTCGTAGTCGAGCACCAGCGAGGCATCCTCACGGAACGAGCCGCACAGGTTGTACAGCAAGGGGCGATCGCGCTCCCAGCCGTCCAGTTCATTCTCGTCATTTTGGCCGATGTGGTTAAAAAAGGCAAACTGGGCCCGCGCATCCCTGGGATAGGCCTGGTAGAGAAAGTGATCGGGCGTCGTCGAAATGGTGAGCGCAAACGGCAGCGAAGCGATCTTTTGGTACACTTCCGGATCGGGTTTGACCTCCTCGTAAAACAGGCTTACCGCCCGTTGCACTTCCGACTTGGCGGCTTTATTGTGAAACAGAAACAGGTTATCACGTTCATGGAAATGGGCAATATCTTCCTTGTGCTGCTGATCCAACTGGTCGCGCAACTGTTCTCTCAGCAGGCGTCCGCCGGAGTGCGCCAGTTCAGGTCCGAGCAGGAGTACGCATTTCTGCCTGCCCATGTCGAACAACAAGGGTTTGAATACTTTATCCCATTCGGGAGTACTGAGATCGGGAGATGAGGGTGTTTTCATTAGGTACGTTTATAAGCGGCATATCAGCGGACCAGAAAGTTCGCCGTATGTGTCCACTGCCAAAAATAGATATTGACCAAAACATCGCCCCAATTCCGGGTGTATTATATAGGTAATTTTTTAAAAACGGCCGACGTAAAGCCTGCTTTGGATGCTGATTGGCACGCTGATGACGCAGATTAAGCGGATATACACAGATTTTTCTTCTGAGAAGAATGTCAACCAGTTACTATGGCACGCTGATGACGCAGATTAAGCGGATATACACAGATTTTTCTTCTGAGAAGAATGTCAACCAGTTACTATGGCACGCTGATGACGCAGATTAAGCGGATATACACAGATTTTTCTTCTGAGAAGAATGTCAACCAGTTACTATGGCACGCTGATGACGCAGATTAAGCGGATATACACAGATTTTTCTTCTGAGAAG